>NZ_JAEMRO010000051.1 GCF_016463295.1 Brevundimonas sp. | reverse complement strand
GGGCGGAGGCGATCTCCGGATGGGCCATGCCTGCGCCGTGACACAGGGAGACGCACAGCCGCTCCGGCTCGCTGAGGGTTTTCAGGGCCTCGTCCAGGTCCATGCGGTCGCCGGGATGGGGCTGGTGGACCACTTCATCGTCCGTGACTTCATCGACATAGCGGGCCTCCTTGACGCAACGCTTGATGTAGAGCCGGGCCGCAATCCTCTTGATCCAGGCGGCGAAGGTTCCGTCGCCCCGGAACTCCGAGCACCGCTGGAAGGCCTGGATGAAGGCGTCCTGGGCGATGTCGTCGGCGACGGAGGCTTGCGCCCCCATGCGCCGCAGCAGCGCGCGCACCGGCGTACCGTGACGGCGGACCAGTTCGCCGAACTCTCGCCGCCCGCCCGCCGCCGAGAGGGCGGCGAGCTCGACGTCGTGCCGGTCGATCAGGGGCTTTTCGCGCGCCTGGATCATGATGGCATTCCCCCGGACGCTTCGGCTCAGTCCTTGTTCTTGTTGAAGAAGCTCAGGATGATGAAGGCCAGACCGATGGCACCCGGGATGGCGGCGAAACCGGCCACGAACTTCACGTCATTGTCGGCGCCATAGCCCAGCGCCAGGAAGGCGGCCGCGACACCGGCTGACAGGGCCAGAAGAATGACGCCCGTCCGCAGGTCGCGCGACGCCGACGGCAGCTTGCGAACCTGCTCCTTCGTCAGGGCATCGATCAGTTCGGGCGGCAGGGGCTGGCCGCGTTCGACGGCGGCCCGGAGGGTATTCTGCATCTCGCGCCGCTCACGGCTTTTCAGCCAGGCCGGGCCGACGACGATGGCGATGATCATGAAGATGCCCGACAGAGGGATCAGGATTTCGACGCCCATGGGATAGTCTCTCTTTCAATGACGGAGGCAGCGTGGCGCCGCGTCCTTCTGTCAACAAGAGGCAAGCAGGCGATCAAACGGATGCAGCCAATCTCAGATTCTTTTTGACCCGCGCGCCGCACGCAGGGACAAGGTCAGCCGCAAAGGAGACCGCCGTGATCGATCGCCGCCTTCTGTTGACAGGCCTTGTCGCGACACCCCTTATGGCCTGCGCACCCCTGCCCGCCTCGCTGCCCGCACCCGGGGCAACCCATGCAGAGCGCCAGCTGAAGCTCGTCACCTTTAATATCTGGCACAATCAGGGAGACTGGCTGGCACGGCTGGCGCTGCTGCTCGCAGATCTGCGAGCACAGGACGCCGACGTTATCGCGCTGCAGGAAGTCCTGGAGGACGCGGCGGTTGGCTTGCCAAATCAGGCGCAGACCCTGGCCGACGCCCTGGGCGGCTATCAGATGCAGTTCGTCTCCACCGATCCCGAGGGTGCGCCCCGTCGTTATGGCAATGCCATTCTGTCGCGCCTGCCGGTCGACCAGCACGACTGGAAAAAGCTGGAGCCGCTGGATGACTATCGCACCGCCGTCCGGGTGCGGGTCGCGGTCGACGGGCGACCCGTCGATATCGTCAACACGCATCTGGCCTGGCAGCAGGACGCCGCCGCCGTGCGGGCCCGCCAGATCGCCGATCTGATGGGCTGGCTGCCGCAGGACGAAACGCCCCTGATCGTCACCGGCGACTTCAATGCCCAGCAGACCGATCCGGGCCTGGCGAGGCTGAGGGGTCCCCGCTTCGCTACTGCCTTGCCCCACGGCGCGGTGGCAACCACGCTGAATCCGGCCAAGAACCATCCCGAACGCCAGATCGATCACATCTTCGCCGAGCGGGATCGCTTCACGATCGGTCAGGCCGGCCTGATCGGCGATCGGCCGACGAATGGCGAATATCCGTCGGACCATTTCGGGGTCGTCGCGACGATCAGCCTGCGCTGAGGTCACGCCGGGGCTGTTTCGGCAGCGTTCCGTCCTGTATCCAGTCCGTCACACAGCCTTTCCGAACCGGAGCCTGCCATGAGCCACGTCACCTATCGCATCGTCGAACACGACGGCGGCTGGGCCTATACGTCCAACGGCACCTTTTCAGAGACCTTTGCCAGCCACGACGCCGCCCGCGCGGCCGCCGTTGCGGTCGCCCGCGAACAGCGCGTGCCGGACCAGACGGCCGTGATCGAATACGAGAACACTTCCGGAGAATGGGTGACCGAACGCGCCGACGGCCACGACCGGCCGGACACCGACGTCGAGGGTTGACCGCAATCGCTTGTGATCGACGCCTGCGCTTCGTGGGGGTAGTCGAGCACCCGTCCTGCCGCTAGTTGTGCGATCTGTCATTGTGAAACCGGTTACATTATGCGTCCATTGTCTCAATCCGCATCGACGCGGAGATCCTTGCTGGCCGGTGGAGCCATAATGGCTGGACTGATGATGGCGCCGCGCATGTCGCTGGCGAAACAGGCCGAGGCGAAGGATCGCATCGATGACCTGATGGCGCGCATGACCATCGAGGAGAAGGCCGGCCAGCTGAACCTGATGAACGACCCGTTCCGCTGGCGGCCCGAGGGGGTCAATCCCGGCGACCGCCTGGACAGCGATCAGGCTCAGACGGCAGCGGACATCAAGGCCGGCCGTATCGGGGCCCTTTTCAATGGCGTGGGGGCCGCGACGACACGTCTGGTGCAGGACATGGCCGTGCGCGAAAGCCGCCTGGGTATTCCCCTGCTGTTCGCGGCGGACATCGTGCATGGCCTGCGCACAACCTTCCCCGTGCCGCTGGGCGAAAGCGCCAGCTGGGACCTAGACCTGGCCGAACGCACAGCCCGTGCCGCCGCAGTCGAGGGCGGCGCATCGGGCGTGCACCAGACCTATGCGCCCATGGTCGACGTGGCGCGCGACCAGCGCTGGGGCCGTGTGGTCGAGGGGGCCGGCGAGGACGTGCTGCTGAACAATCTGTTCGCCGCGGCCCGCACCAAGGGCTTCCAGGGCGACGATCTGGCCCACTGGTCCAGCCTGCTGGCCTGTCCCAAACATTTCGCGGCCTATGGCGCAGCGGAATCGGGGATGGATTACAACTCCACCGACATGAGCGAGGTCATGCTGCGCTCGGTCTATCTGCCGCCGTTCAAGGCGGCGCTGGACGCCGGGGCCCTGTCGGTCATGAGCGCCTTCAATGACCTGAACGGCGTACCGACCAGCGGCAACAAGTGGCTGCTGACCGACATCCTGCATGGCGAATGGGGTTTCGCGGGCTTTGTGGTGTCCGATTACACCTCCGAGGCCGAACTGGTCGCCCACGGATTTGCCGCCGACGGTCGTGACGCGGCGCGGATCGCCCTGATGGCCGGCGTCGACATGTCGATGAAGAGCGGCCTTTACCTGCGGCACATCCCCAGCCTGATCCAGACCGGAGAGGTGCCGATCGCCCGCGTCGATCAGGCGGTGCGGCGGGTCCTGATGACCAAGGCGGCGCTGGGCCTGTTCGACAATCCTTATCGTGGCTCGGACGTCGCGGTGGAGCGGCGCGTAGTCGGCAGTCGCGATCACCTGGCCCTGGCTCGCGAAGCCGGGCGCAAGTCCATCGTGATGCTGAAGAATGAGGGCGGTCTGCTGCCCCTGCCCAAGTCGGGCCAGCGCATCGCCCTGATCGGGCCGTTCGGGGCCGATGCCGCCGATGTGTTCGGCCCGTGGTCGATCTTCAAGGACACCGATCTGGCGGTGTCGCTGGAACAGGGCCTGCGTCAGGCGCTGCGCGATCCGAACGCCCTGACCGTGGTCAAGGGCTCCGACGTCGAGGCCCCCCTGCCCGGCGGCGTCGAGGCGGCGGTGGCCGCGGCCAATGAGGCGGACGTCGTTCTGCTGGCCATCGGTGAATCGTCTGTGATGTCGGCGGAGTCCAAGTCACGCGTCAGCATCGACATTCCCGCCCCTCAATTGGCCCTGGCCGAGGCCGTGGCCGCGACGGGCAAGCCCGTGGTCGTCCTGTTGCGTAACGGGCGCGGCATGGAGCTGTCGGGTGCGGTCGCCGGGGCGAACAGCATTCTGGTGACCTGGTTCCTGGGATCGGAGACGGGTCACGCCATCGCCGACGTTTTGTTTGGCGATCACGAGCCGACGGGCCGCCTGCCGGTCAGCTTCCCGTTCCGCTCGGGCCAGTCGCCCTTCTACTATGCGCACAAGGCGACGGGGCGCCCGTCCCAGCCGACGGATCAGGAGTTCACCTCCAAGTTCCGCGAGGTGCCGCACGCGGCGCTCTATCCGTTCGGCCACGGCCTGACCTATGCCTCCATCGACTGGTCCGAGACGCGGCTGTCATCACAGACCATGGCCTGGAACGGCCAGATCGAGGCCAGCGTCACCCTGACCAACGGCGGCGACCGCGACGTCACCGAGGTGGTTCAGCTGTATATCCGCGACCGCGTCGCCTCCCTGACCCAGCCGGTACGGTTGCTGAAGGCGTTCCGGCGCGTGACGGTGCCCGCAGGCAAGTCGGTCGAGGTGACGATGCCCCTGACGTTCGACGATGTGAAGTTCATGGGTCCGGATCACACGATGATCGCAGAGCCCGGCCTGTTCGACGTCTGGCTGAGCGCCAGCGCCCAGACCGGTCAGGCGGCGCAGTTTACCCTGGTCCGCTAGGCGAGCGCCGCCGCGTAACGTTCCGGCTTGAAGCCCACGACTGTCCGGTCGCCCAGATCCAGCACCGGGCGTTTGATCATCGACGGCTGGGCCAGCATCAGGGCGACAGCCCTGTCCGCATCCAGCCCCGCCTTGTCCGCCTCCGGCAAGGCCCGGAACGTCGTCCCGGCCCGGTTCAGCACCGTCTCCCACCCATGCTCGGCCACCCAGGCCTCCAACCGGGGCCGGTCGATGCCCGCCTTTTTGTAGTCATGGAAGGTGAAGGCGGTGCCGTTCTGGTCCAGCCAGACGCGGGCCTTCTTGACGGTGTCCCTCTTTGAGAGGGTTGATTTTGTAGGTGGGAAAGCCAGTCGGTTCGGATGCCGTAGAAAACGGGGGTTAGACCGACAATGCGGCCTCATAGACTTCCGGCTTGAACCCGACGATCCGACGATCGCCCAAATCCAAGATCGGCCGCTTGATCATCGAAGGCTGCGCCAGCATCAGGTCGACTGCCTTGCTCGCATCCAGATTGGCTTTGTCGTTATCAGACAGTTTTTTGAAGGTCGTGCCCGCTCGATTGAGGACGATCTCCCAGCCGTGTTCGACCACCCACTGTTCGAGCGCTCGGCGCTCCACGCCTTCCTTCTTGTAGTCATGGAAAGCGTAGGGAACCTGATTTCCGGCTAACCAGTCCCTAGCTCGCTTGACGGTGTCGCAGTTTGGAATCCCGTACATCGTAACGGTCATTTGGAGCGCCCATGGAAGCCGCCTAACGTCGGCAAATGCTCTTCTCTGCTGAACATCGCCTGCTGGCTCAAGAGGGCCATTTGGCAAGCTCGTCACTGCTCTCGGGTTTCGAGGCGCTGGCTAAGATCGACTATGATCGAGCGGGCACAATCTATTCCACTCTGTTCGCTCTCTCGGTGGGACTGGAGCGGATGATGAAAATCGCTGTCATCCTTGAACACAAGCTATCGAACGATCTCGCTAACCCGTCCGACAAACAGCTCAAGGCGTACGGTCACTCCCTCACGGGGTTGTACGCCAAGCTAAAGAACGTAGCCGCTACACGAGGTCAGACGCTTGGATGGTTCGAGGTAGATACAACACAGGGCGCGTTACTGGGTGCCTTGTCTGAGTTTGCGCGAGGCTCCCGCTACTACAACTTCGATCAGTTAGGAAAAGGCAGTGAGAATCCCGACCCGTTGGTTCACTGGTTCAACGTCCACATGCAAGTTGCAGAGGACAGCCTGAGCTACAGGCGACGGTCTCAGATAATGTCAAACGCACAGCAGTTCTGCGAAAAGCGAGGATTGTTCGGTTGGGAATGGGGATACCGCGGTCGGTACGATCTGACCATCGACGTCACCTATGAGCATGAGGTGGCACGAGTCAGCCGCGGCCACTGTGTCTGGACTATCCTTGAGATCATCCAGCCAATCTACAGGTTGATCGACCTACTAGTTGAGGAAGCCCACCAACTCGAAAGTGCCAAGGGCGCAACATCAAGTGGCGTTCCCTATCTCACCGAGTTCTTCCCGTTCTGCTTTGCGACAAGAGACGACGCGGTCAGGCGTAAAGCGTGGACGAGGCTATTCAGATTCGCCGGCCGTTAGGCACCAGATTGTCTACAACCCTGACAGGTTGCTCGCAGTTGGGGATGCCGTAGAGTGTCAGGGTCATGTGGATGGATTAGCCAAGGTCGGCTTGGGGCTACAAGTCCGATGTCTGTTCACGACCCTGAGTTGATGCACAGCAGCTGGTCCTGACGAGAAATCAGAGAGGCACATTGGCCCATTCAGGACCGTTTCGCTCCACGAGATCGGACCAGAATGGGATGAACTTGAAGGTATTGAGCATCATTGGCTTGCGGATTATTTCCGGGTGAAACTCCCTTTCGAGGTAATCCTCCAAATTGGTGCCGTAATAAATCACATCTGACTGCATCACGGAGAATACGGGATTTCCTACTTCATTCGGCAACTGCGGAATGAAGCGGTGAGCTATAATCGGGATAAGCGGCGGCGCTGCTTGTACGACAGATGAGACGACCTCGGCTCGCTCTTCCGCAGATCGTGGCCTTTCTCCCCACTCTGGCCACCAGAGCACGTTGTGCTCGACATCGAACAACAGCCCGCTGAGAGGAGTTCCAAGAACGGCCCTGATGCCGACTTCGTCCGTGCGCCAATCCCAGCCCCAAATGGGACGGCGGTCGAGCAGAAGCTCTACGAGATCGGGCGGAAAACAAAGCCCAAATCGTTCCTGCGCGGTATCGAGCTCACCTTGGGTATAGCCCGTGGCCCAAAGATTTTTCATTTGCCCTCAATGCAAATACGCAATGTCCACGAACCAAACTCATTAGGTCGTTGGGGTGCCCCCTTTAGCTTTTCTGCCCTACTCATCTTCATCTGAAGCTTCGCCCGCCTCCCCCGCAGGATCCCGCGCGATGGCCGCGACCGTCGCCCCTGCGTTCATCGCGCTCCAGGCCTGACCGGCGGCGGCGCTGGAGCGGCCCAGTTCGAACAGGGACTGCATCGACTCCTGGCTGAAATCCAGGCTGGAGACCGTGCGGTCGCCGGGGATGGCGGCGACGCGGAAGGCCACGCCATTGCGCTGGGCGAAGGTGGCATTGGCGACCAGGTGAGTGCGCAGGGCGGCCTTGCTCATACTGTCATAGGCCCGCGCCAGAATGGCCGGCAGGCGGCCGCGCACGACGCGGTAGTCCCGGCTGACCTGGCCGTTGACCAGCACATAGATGGCCGCCCGGTCCGGAGAGGCCGCCACGCCGGGGACCGGGTCGTTCCAGCCCAGCATCGCCTCGGGCACCGCCAGGAAGGGCATGTTGACCCCGCCATCGACGTGCATCTCCTCCACCAGACGCCCGTCGGTCAGGCCCGCGATCATGACCGGCGGAAAGACGCCCGGAATGCTGGCCGAGGCCACCAGCACCTGGCGGAACAGCGTCAGGGCCTGTTCGTCGCCCTGGGTCGCCAGAACCCCCATGTCCCAGATGACCGATTCCTCGCCATCCAGATTGGTGGTGACGACCAGCAGGCGGCGGCCCTGGGCATGCTCGACGGCTATGGCCTGCAACAGCTCGGGCGTGACATTGTCGTCGACCAGTTGCTTCAGCTTTCCGGGGCTGAACAGGCTGGGGGCCACGAAGGCGGCCAGGCCGCGCGGGCCCAGAATGCCGTCGGCCTGACCGCTGGCATAGGCGGCCTGAAGCTCGTCGTCCCAGTCGGAGCCCAGATAGGCGAACGGCGCGGCCAGGGCCCCGGTGCTGATGCCCGTGACGATGTCGAAGCGCGGGCGGGTGCCCGTCTGGCTCCAGCCGACCAGAACGCCCGCCCCGTAAGCCCCATTCGCGCCGCCGCCTGACAGGGCCAGAATGTTTCGCTGGGCTTCACCTTGGCCCAGACCGGCCGCGAACTCCTCGGCCAGGGCGCGCAGCTTGTCCTCGTCCCCGGCCCGGATGCGCGGATCGACGGTGGGGGCCAGCTGGCCCTCGAGAACGCGCAGGGGCACCGGATCGGGCCGCTCGATCGTTCCGCAAGCGGTCAGGGCCAGCAGGACCGCGCCCAACCCCAGGCCACGCGACAGCATCCTCAACATCGACCGCTCCCAAGGCTGAAGACCAAACTCACGCTCTCTAGCGCAACTGGCTCAATCACACACCTGTAGCGAGCTCGCGGATTACGGGATCGTCATGATCGCGGCCTTGACGGGTCGGTATGTTATTTCATAACACATCACTTCCTTCCCCGAGAGAGTTTGCCATGCGTTACCGCCCCTCCACCCGCACCCTCCTGCTGGCCGCCACGGGCTGGGCCGCGTTCGGCGGCATGGCAGCGGCCCAGTCGGTGCCGGCACAGACCGAGCCGGTCGAGTTGGAAGAGATCATCGTCACCGGCCAGCCCTTCGGCATCAGCCAGAACGCCACCACCATCGCCACCAGCGTGGTGGATGAAGACGCCCTGGCCATCGCCCCTGCCTCCTCGCTGGGCGACCTGCTGAATGGCCTGCCGGGCGTGCGCTCCACCGCCTTTGCGCCCGGATCGAGCCGTCCGGTGATCCGGGGCCTGACCGGGCCGCGCGTTCAGGTACTGACCAACGGTGTCGGCCTGATCGACGCCTCGTCCGTTTCGCCCGACCACCAGGTTGCGACCGATCCGGCGGAATCGAACCGCATCGAGATCATTCGTGGGCCCGCAACCCTGGCTTACGGTGGATCGGCCATCGGCGGCGTCGTGAACATCCTGGACGGGCGCATTCCGGAAGAGCTGCCCGAGGGCGGTATCGACGGCTCGATCTCGGCCCAGACCTCGACCGTCGATGACGGCACCGCCTTCAACGGTCGCGCCACTGTCGCGCTCGGCCAGTTCGCCCTGACCGTCGATGCGGTGACCAAGGACGCGAACAGCTATGACATCCCTTCCTCGCCCATCTCGGCCCGGCGCGCGGCGGCCGACGGGATCGAGCGGCCCGACACCGGCGGCGTCCTGCCCAACAGCTTTTCGCAGCTGGACGCCTGGGGCGTCGGCGGGTCGTACATCGCCGACAAGGGCTTCTTCGGCGTATCGTACAAGGAAACCGACAGCACCTATGGCGTGGTGGCCGAAGAGGGCGTCTTCATCGACCTGCAGCAGGAGCGGTTTGACGCGCGCGGCGAATACCGCTTCGACGCCGGCCCGTTCCGCTCGATCCGCGGTACCTATGGCCAGGCCGACTATACCCACACCGAATTCGAGGGCCCCGGCGAGCCCGGCACCATCTTCAACTCCGATGGCCAGGAGGCCCGGCTGGACCTGGTCCAGCGCGAGCGTGACGGCTGGAACGGGGCCATCGGCATCCAGGCGCTGGAGCGCACCTTCGAAGCCATCGGCGAAGAGGCCTTCGTGCCCACCACCGATATCGAGGAACAAGGCATCTATACCGTTCAGCGGCTGGACCGCGACGGCTATGGCTTCGAGGGCGGCTTGCGCTACGACCGGCGCACTCTGACAGCGACACCGCTGTCGGGCGGAGACGAGATCCAGCGCGAGTTCGACAACTGGTCCGCGTCGGCCGCCGCCTTCCTGCGCCCCGCCCCCGGTCTGTTCCTGGGCCTCAGCCTGTCGCGCACCGAGCGCGCGCCGTCAGAGGTCGAGCTGTTCTCGGACGGCGTCCACATCGCCACCGCCGCCTATGAGCTGGGCGATGTGACGCTGGATAGCGAGAAGGTCACGACGCTGGAGGGCACGGTCCACTACGATCGCGGAGCCTTCCGCAGCGACCTGCACGTCTATGCCTCCAAATACGACGGCTTCATCGACCAGCGCGACACGGGCGAGGTGTTCGAGTTCGACGAGGACGGCGAGATCGAGGAGTTTCCGATCTTCGCCTACCTGCAGACGGACGCCGAATTCAAAGGCTTCGAGGCCCAGGCCGCCTATGACGTCTGGACGTCGGGCAGCCAGGTCGTGACGCTGGAGGCCGCCGCCGACTATGTCGATGCCGATACCGATCTGGGCCCCGCCGCGCGCATCCCGCCCTATTCGCTGACCGGCCGGGTGAAGTACGCCTCCACCCCGTTCGACGTGGCGCTGGAAGTCCGTCACGTGGGCGAGCAGGACGAGGTGGCCGAGTTCGAACTGCCGACCGACAGCTATACCCTGGTCAATCTGTCCGGGGCCTGGCGTCCGTTCGCCGACAGGAACGTCACCGTCTTCGCCGAGGGCCGGAACCTGACCGACGAGGAGGCGCGCGAGCACGTCTCGTTCCTGAAGGACATCGCGCCCCAGCCGGGCCGGAACCTGCGGGTCGGCATCAACTACCGCTTCTAGAACCGGAAACGCCCCTGACAGCGACTGTCAGGGGCGTTTTTGCGTCCAGCCTATTCCCACTCGATCGTGCCGGGCGGTTTTGAGGTGACGTCGTAGACGACGCGGTTCACGCCTCTGACTTCGTTGACTATCCGCGTTGCACACTTGCCCAGAACGTCCCAGGGAAATTCGAAGAAGTCCGCCGTCATGCCGTCGGTGGAGGTCACGGCACGCAGGGCCAGCACCTTCTCATAGGTCCGCGCATCGCCCATCACGCCCACCGTCTTGACCGGCAGCAGGACGGCAAAGGCCTGCCAGATCTTGTCGTAGAGGCCGGCCTTGCGGATTTCGTCCAGATAGATGGCGTCGGCCTGTTGCAGGGTCTCGACGGCGTCCGGCGTGATCTCGCCGGGAATGCGGATGGCGAGGCCCGGTCCCGGGAACGGATGGCGCCCCACGAAGGCGTCGGTCAGACCCAGTTCGCGACCCAGGGCCCGTACCTCGTCCTTGAACAGTTCACGCAACGGCTCGACCAGCTTCAGCTTCATATAGTCCGGCAGGCCACCGACGTTGTGGTGGCTCTTGATGACATGGGCCTTGCCGCTGGAGGACGACACGCTCTCGATCACATCGGGATAGAGAGTGCCCTGAGCCAGGAACTCGGCACCGTCGATCTTCGACGCCTCGCGGTCAAACACCTCGATGAAGACCCGGCCGATGGTCTTGCGCTTGGTCTCGGGGTCCGACTGGCCAGCAAGCGCGCCAAGAAATTCTTTCGACGCATCAACGTGTATCAGCGGGATGTTGTAGTGCTCGCGGAACAGGGTCGTGACCTGTTTGGCCTCGTCTTTGCGCAGCAGGCCCGTATCGACGAACACGCAGGTCAACTGGTCGCCGATCGCCTCGTGGATCAGCACGGCCGCAACCGACGAATCGACGCCGCCCGACAGGCCGCAGATCACCTTGGCGTCGCCGACCTGTTCGCGGATCTGGGCGATCTTCTCGTCGCGATAGGCGGCCATGGTCCAGTCGCCCTTCAGCCCGGCGATGCCATGGGTGAAGTTCTTCAGCATCTGATGGCCGCGCGGGGTGTGCATCACCTCCGGATGGAACTGGACCCCGTAGAAGCGGCGGGTTTCGTCGGCGATGACGGCGTAGGGCGAGCCCTCTGACGTGGCGACCACGTCGAAGCCTTCGGGGATGGCCACGATCTTGTCGCCGTGGCTCATCCAGACCGTCTCGTCCTCGCCGACGGGAGCCAGGTCGGCCAGCAGGGGCGATGATTTCTGGACGGTGATCTCGGCGCGACCGAACTCGCGGGTGTGGCCGCCCTCGACCTTGCCGCCCAGCTGCTCGCACATAGTCATCTCGCCGTAGCAGATGCCCAGGACCGGCACGCCGGCTTCGAAGACGCCCTGCGGCGCGCGCGGGCTGCCTTCCTCGTGCACACTTTCGGGACCGCCGGACAGGATGATGGCGGCGGGCTTCATGGCAGCCAGCGCCGCCTCGGCCTTCTGGAAGGGATGGATTTCGCAGTAGACGCTGGCCTCGCGCAGGCGCCGCGCGATCAGCTGAGTCACTTGGCTGCCGAAATCGACGATCAGAACCTTTTGGTGGTCGGTCATCAGGTCCTCTCGTAAAGCGCGATGAAGAAGCCGTCGGTGCCGGTGGAGGTGGGCGACAGGCGCAGGGTGTGGCCGTTCGCAGCCTTTGCCAGCGTGGCGCGGGCGGCATCAGTCAATGTGGGTGTGGCAACCAGATCGGCGACGGCCACCGGACGGAAGCCGGGGTTCGCCGCCTCGAAGGCCTCAACCGTGGCTTCGTTTTCGGCGCGCAGGACCGAACAGGTCACATAGGCCAGACGCCCGCCCGGCTTCACCAGCTGCGCCGCCTGGTTCAGGATACGCCGTTGCAGGGCATGCAGCCGCTCGACCTCATCGGCCTTCAGCCGCCAGGCCTCCTCAGGGTGACGACGCCAGGCGCCGGAGCCGGTACAGGGCGCATCGACGAAGACCAGATCCGCCTTGCCGTTGAACTCCTCCACACCGCCGCCATTCTGGCCGATCAGGCGCAGGTCGGCGGCGACGCCCGCCCTGGCCAGGCGTGGCTGGATGTTGTCGAGCCGCTTCTGCACGACGTCGCAGGCGATGAGGCCCCTTCCCTTCTCCCCTTGCGGGAGAAGGTGGCCCGCGGAGCGGGTCGGATGAGGGGTTTCTCCACCATCAGATGAGTGGCTGCTGGAAGCCACAGGCGACCAGCTGCGCGACCCCTCATCCGTCGGCCTGCGGCCGCCACCTTCTCCCGCAAGGGGAGAAGGAGCCATGATCTGGGCCAGGGCCAGGGTCTTGCCACCGCCGCCTGCGCAATAGTCGACCACGACGCTGTCCGGGGTCAGGGATAGTCCCGCTCCGGCCAGCCAGGTCACAAGCTGGCTCCCCTCGTCCTGAATCTCGACACGACCGCCGTTGAAGGCCTCGAGCGCCTGGACGTTCGGGGCCGGTTCGGACGGCAGGCGCAGGCCCACGGCCGACCAGGGCATGGCCTCCGGCTTCAGACCCGCCGCCGTCAGTTCGGCCTTCGCCGCCTGCGTCGTCGTGCGCGCCGTATTGACCCGCAGATCGACCGGGGCCCGCGCCATCAACCCTTGCGCCTGCGTGGACCAGTCGTCGCCGAAGGTCGCCTTCAAATCCTCGATCACGAAGGCGGGCAGACCGGCGACCGCACCGTCGGCGTCATCACCCTCCCCGGCCTCGATACGGGCGCGTTCCTGTTTGGACAGCGGGCGTGGGCCGTAGCCATCGCCCGAATGCAGGGCCTCGATCTCTTCCAGCGACAGCTGATCCAGAAACGCGAGGGAGCCGATCACCAAGGCGCGCCCATCCTCGCGTCCACCCATGGCGCGGACCAGACGACCGCGCGAACGCAGCACCAGATAGACCCGCTCGGCGATGGCACGGCGGTCCTTGGACCCGGCGTAGCGGTTGGCCGTGCCCCAGGCCTTGATGACGACATCGGCGGGCGCGCGCCCTTGGGTGATGCTGTCCAGAATGGAGGCGGCGGCGACGAGGCGGGCAGCTGGGGTCAAGACGATCCGATCAGGGTCAACAGGGGAGCCGCGATCACCATCAACAGTCCGACCAGCGAGACCAGGAAGACGACCGTGCGAAGATAGGGCACGCCAAAGGCGTACAGGGGCACATAGACGACACGGGCCCAGAAATAGAGGGCCGCGCCCCACAGGGTCAGACCGTCCTGAACCCCGATGACATGCGCGATCAGAACCGCGCCGATGAACAGCGGCAGGGTCTCGTAGAGATTGGCCTGGGCCCGCTCCAGACGCCCTGTGACCGGCGAAACCGGCGGCATGTCGCCGTCGCGGGCCCCGGCATTCCACTTGGCACCATACTGGGCCGTACGACCGGCGGCAGGCAGGAAGATCTGCACCACCGCCAGGATCAGGGTCGCAGACAGATAGATCAGTTCGGTCGTCATGAACCTGTCCCTCAGCCCTGCCGGTAGTTCGGCGCTTCGCGGGTGATCATCACATCGTGTACGTGGCTTTCACGCAGACCCGCGCCGGTGATCCGCACGAAGCGGGCGCGTTCCTGAAGCTCGGGAATCGTCCCGGCACCGACGTAGCCCATGGCGGCGCGCAGGCCGCCGACCATCTGATGCAGCACGGGTGCGATCGGGCCCTTGTAGGGGGTCTGACCCTCAATGCCTTCGGGCACCAGCTTCTGGCTGTCCTCGACTTCCTTCTGGAAATAGCGGTCGGCCGAGCCGGCCCCCATGGCCCCGACCGAGCCCATGCCGCGGTACGACTTGTAGGACCGGCCCTGATAAAGGAAGACCTCGCCGGGGCTCTCGTCTGTGCCGGCAAACATCGACCCCATCATGGCCACGCTGGCCCCGGCCGCGATGGCCTTGGCCAGATCGCCCGAATATTTGATGCCGCCGTCGGCGATGACAGGAGCGCCCGACCCCTTGGCGGCGCGAACCGCTTCCATGATGGCCGTCAGCTGGGGCACGCCCACGCCCGCGACGATGCGGGTGGTGCAGATGCTACCCGGGCCGATGCCGACCTTCACGGCATCCGCGCCCGCGTCGATCAGGGCGCGGGCGGCGTCATAGG
>NZ_JAEMRO010000050.1 GCF_016463295.1 Brevundimonas sp. | reverse complement strand
CCTGGCCGACATAGGGGTTGTCCTGCGGCACGGTCCCGTCGGCATTGATGCGGATCGTCTTGCCCATGTGCGAGCCCAGATCCTGGGCCTGGGGCCGCATCGGGGCGTCGGATCGCTCGCCCAGGGTGATGAACAGATGGCCGTCGGGCGCGAAGGCCAGCGAGGAGCCGAAATGCTTGTCGCCGTCATAGACCGGCAGGGCGCGGAAAATAACCTGCACATTCTCGACCCGGCTGCCGTCGTCCGACAGGCGGCCGCGCGCGACCGAGGTGGCGTTGCCGCCGGTCCGGGCCTCGGAATAGCTCCAGTAGATCATGCGGTCCTGACCGAACGTCGGGCCGATGACGACATCCAGCAAGCCGCCTTGGCCACGCGCATCCACGGCAGGCAGGCCCGCGACGGGTTCGCCGATCGAGCCTTCGGCGCTGATGATACGCAGACGGCCGGGTTTCTCCGTTACCAGCCAGCGGCCGTCCGGCAGCATGGCCAGACCCCAGGGATGCTCCAGTCCCGAGGCGACGACAGTATGGGCCAGGGCGGCCTCCGTGCGGACGGCCGGGGCGCGGGTCTGCTCGGGGAAGGCCGGTGTCTGGTTTGGCGCATTTGCCGGGCGGGTTTCCAGCGGCGCACCAGTCGCGGCAGGCGCATCCTGGCCGTTTGCTCCGCAGGCGGCGGCCAGGGTCAGGGATGAAACGGTGGCGGCGAGGGCGATCAGGCGCATGGGAAAACTCCGGCGTTCAGGTCGGGGATTGGGGTTGGTCAAACAACGGTAGCGACAGCGTGACCGTTCCACGAGCGTTTCATCATGGGTTGCGACTGATCGCCTCTGTAGCTGCATCCGACACGGCACCTTGAAACCCGCCGCGCCCGCCTATATAGGCACGCCTCTTCCGGCGGACAGACCAGTTCCCGTCGGACCTGAACGACCTGTTCGTCGATTGGGGCTGGATAGCTCAGCTGGTTAGAGCGGTGGATTCATAACCCACAGGTCGGCGGTTCAAGTCCGCCTCCAGCTACCACTTTGAATGTTGTTTTCTGTCAAAGACTTATCTGACACCCACCAGCATCAAGCGTACCCCCACATCCTACCGACGCCGAAAGCAGACATTCCGAATGTCCGCTATGGGTGGAAAGCGGACCTTGGAAGATGACGATACGCGACGGCTAAAGGTCGATATAAAACGGCCCGCCGAACCACCAACCCACTTCCGTTACGACGCCATCGTTCAGCTGGAGCGTGATCACTCCATTCCTCCACGACTTGTCGCGATACGAGACTTGGCTGGGTCCCGAAAGCACTGGGCCTGACGGGGATCTGCCAGCACCACGAGCCTTCTCTTCCTCTGTGCCGACCCACCACAACACATAGGTCGGTTCGAATTGAGATCGGATGGTTTGGTCGGCTTCCCGCCACGGCATGCCGGGACGCAAGGCGAACCTACTCCCAGACGTCAGTTCGCCGACCTCAGTGTGCAATCCAGCTCTGGTGAGATCGCTGTGGGGCCACCACGCCACCCATGCAGCGGAGGAGCCAACAACGAGAACCACTATGGCCAAAAGCCTAAGAAATATCCGCACCATGCCTCCTGACCGCCGCCTCCAACTTTGAGACTGTCTGCTGAAGGCGGAAGGTCCGCAATGGGTCGAAAGCAGACTGTCGCTTGTGAGTGCAAAGCACACGCGAACGTGACCTTGGCGCAGGACTGACATACCGTCGTCTGACGTCACAGCGAAAATGGAGGGCAGCTTGCCTGTTAGCATCGAAAGCTCGGATGATGGTCTCACAGTCAAACTGGACGGGTTAGGTGGCTTAGCCTTCTTTCTTCAGACTGTGATCCGGGCGAAGTTTTACGACGACGAGGGCGTGGACGGGCTGCTGAGCCCACACCTCAACGATGCGATCAAGGCTACCCTCGAAAGAATGTACGCGGATCAGCCAGGAGCCGAGGCCTACTACTCGGCATGGGTGGCGCGTTGGCATCTCGCGCGGGTGCGCGATGTGATCTCGGGTTCGTCGGAGTATCTGTCAGCAACACAGCCAGAGCGGCAGGAGATGATGCGGACCGCGCTATATCCGCATCAAGCAGTCGCGTGAGTGTCCGCTTTGGGTCGGAAGCCGACAGTCGCCTCGGGGTGGAAAGCGGACTCAGGCAGGCTGCTTGAAGATCGCATCCTGAAATTCATTTAGGAGGTGTCCGGCTGCAATCTCTTGGCCATTCCGGTAAGCCGCCAGAGACTGATCCAATATGCTGAAAAGGGACTGCCGCTTCTGATCGGCATCGGGTTCGGGGTAGGCTAAAACAACGCCCTGACGAAGCTGATCGAACGCTCGCGTAAGGTCCATCTGCTGATCTGCGGGAAGGAAATCGCGGTAGGGAAAGCGATCCGGCGCGTAGCCCAATACGTAAGCGATGTGATCCCAGAGATCGTCGATGTTTTCCATTACGAACATGCAGGAAGCTTCGCGGCCAAGACCCGTAGCCGTCAAGGTCCGCTTTGGGTCGATAGCGGACATTGGCTTATAGCCCGAAAGCAGTCATCCGAGCTGGGCCTAAATCGCGACCTTCAATGGGGCGGACGCAAATGTGGGTCTATGCATGCGGCCCCCTCCAGCTACCATCGCCGCAACCCCTCCAGACCTTTCGCGTTAACGGCCAAGGTTCAATCCTGGAGGATATCCATGCGTATTCGTATTCCCGCCGCTGCCGCCGCCCTCGCCGCCCTGTCGCTGGGCATGGCCGCCTGCACAGAGGCCGAGCAGGACGAGGTCCAGGCCGATGCCAATGAGGCCGCCGCCGAGACCGGTCAGACGCTGGAAAAGGCCGGCGACGCTTTGGGCGAAGAGGCCGCTCAGGTGGGGTCGGCTATCGCTGCCGGTGCCGGCGAAGTCGCTCAGGACGTCGATCAGGCCACCGATGACCTGGCCCGCGACGCCGAAGCCCAGAAGGCCGAAACAGCCCGAGAAGAACGCGCTGAATAGGTTAAGGGTCGGAGCCGGGTTCAGCCCGGCTCCGCCAGCAGCGCTTCGACGAGCGCTCGGGCTTCGGGTCCGGCCCAGTCCGCCCCGCCGGAATAGCTGGCGCGGACCTGCCCCTTGCGGTCGATCAGGACCGTCTGGGGCATAGCTCCCTTGCCGGGCAACTCGAACGGCATCTGAAACGTGGGGTCGCTGTAGAAGGGCAGGGGGGCGTGGCCATCGATGAAGGCCTCGCCCGCCGCGATCTGCTCGGGTGTCGCATCGACATTGATGGGCAGGACCAGAAGGTCCGTATCCTCATAGGCCGACGCCAGTGCCGCCAAAGTCGGCATCTCGGTACGGCAGGGCGCGCACCACATTGCCCAGACATTGACCACGACAACCTTGCCTCGAAAATCCGCCAGCGTAGCCGCTGCGCCTTCGCGGGTTTTGAAGACATGATCTGGCGCGGCCAGAGGCTGGGGCGGCACAGCCAGTGCGGCCAACTCACCCATCGCAAAGCGCGACAGGTCGCTTTTGCCCGCCTGATCGGCGTATAGGGTGACACCTCCCGCGATCAGGCCCAGCAGCACGATTGCGGCTCCCGCTGCCACTGCCTTCCTCGAGCCGTTCATGACCGAACCATCGACGCCTGCCCCCGACGCGGGGCCTGCGACCCAGACCAAGTCCGCGCGCGCCGGTCAAGATATGTGGGGGGGACGCTTTTCGTCGCGCCCGGCCGACATCATGCAGGCGATCAACGTCTCCATCGGCGTGGACCAGCGTCTGTGGGCCCAGGATCTGGCCGGCTCGCGCGCCCACTGCCGCATGCTGATGGCGCAATCGATCATCACCGAGGCGGACGGTCAGGCCATTCTGAACGGCCTGGACGCTATCGAAGACGAGATCACGGGCGGCACCTTCCCGTTCCGCGACCAGTACGAAGACATCCATATGAATGTGGAGGCGCGGCTGTCCGAGCTGATCGGCGAGCCGTCGGGGCGGCTGCACACGGCCCGCAGCCGCAATGACCAGGTCGCCACCGATTTCCGCCTCTGGGTCCGCGACGCTTGCGACCGCGCGGTTGAGCAACTTCAAGGTTTGCAGAAGACCCTGCTGGTCCGCGCCGAACAGCATGCGGGCGACCTGATGCCGGGGTTTACGCACCTCCAGACCGCCCAGCCCGTGACCCTGGGCCACCATCTGATGGCCTATGTGGAAATGTTTGGGCGGGACGCAGGCCGGTTCGCCGATGCCCGCGCCCGCATGAACGAGAACCCCCTGGGGGCCGCGGCGCTGGCCGGATCGCCCTTTCCCATCGACCGCCACATGACGGCCCAGGCCCTGGGCTTCAACCGGCCGATGGCCAACAGTCTGGACGCCGTGTCCGACCGCGACTTCGCCTTGGAAAGCCTGGCCGCCGCCTCCATCACCGCCGGGCACCTGTCGCGTCTGGCGGAAGAGATCGTGGTCTGGATGACGCCGATGTTCGGGTTTGCATCCCTGCCCGACGACCTGACCACCGGCTCGTCGATCATGCCCCAGAAGCGTAATCCGGACGCCGCCGAACTGGTCCGCGCCAAGACGGGCCGCATCCTGGGCTCGCTGGTCGCCCTGTCGACGGTGATGAAGGGCCTGCCGCTGGCCTATTCCAAGGACATGCAGGAGGACAAGCCGCCGGTGTTCGAGGCGTTCGACGCCCTGACCCTGGCCCTGGGGGCCATGACGGCCATGGTTTCGGCCCTGCAACCAAACACCGAAAAGATGGCAGCGGCAGCGGGAGCCGGCTTCTCGACTGCCACCGACCTGGCCGACTGGCTGGTGCGCGAACTGAACCTGCCGTTCCGGCAGGCTCACCACGTCACGGGCGCGGCGGTCAAGTGGGCGGAGGCGCTCGGTGTCGGGCTGGTCGATCTGTCGCTGGAGGAACTGAAAATCCTGCATCCCGGCATTACCGAAGCCGTGTATGAGGTTCTGTCGCCCGAAGCCTCCTGCGCCAGTCGCCAGAGCTTCGGCGGCACCGCGCCGGAACAGGTTCGCGCACAGATCGCTGAGTGGAAGTCACGTCTCGCATGAAAGAGTTCACGATGAAGAAGGTCGTCCTGCTGGGTACTGTGGCGCTCATCGCCGCCGGTGCCGCCGCCTGTGGCCGTATGGCCGACCTCGAAGCGCCGCCACAGCGCGAGACCGAGCGAGCCCAGCGCGATGGCCGCGCCCCGCCCCTGCCAGAGCCCGCGACCGTCTATCGTCCACCCAGCCAGATGCCGATCGACGGCGGCCCCAGCAGCCCCTATGGCGGCTCGGGCTCCAGCCCCAACTAGGTCCGCCTTGCACCATTTCGTGCTGAAGGACGGCAGCCTGCATGCCGAGGGTGTCTCGCTGGAGGCGCTGGCCGAGCAGGTCGGCACGCCGACCTATGTTTATTCGACCGCGACCCTGGCCCGGCACTACGGCCTGCTGCGCGATGCGGTAGCAGCGCATCGGTCCGCACTGGGCGACGCCCTGATCGCCTTTGCGGTCAAGGCCAACTCCAACATCTCGGTGCTGGCGACCCTGGCGCGCCTGGGCTGCGGAGCCGATACGGTATCCGAAGGTGAAATCCGCCGGGCGCTGAAGGCGGGCGTGCCGGCTGACCGCATCATCTTCTCCGGCGTCGGCAAGACGGACGCCGAACTGGCCTTCGCCCTCGAACAGGGTGTGCGACAGATCAATGTCGAGAGCGGCGTCGAGCTGGACCGGCTGATCGCCGTCGCCACCCACAAGGGCCTGTCACCGGACATCGCCATTCGCGTGAACCCCAAGGTCGGCGCGGGCGGTCACGCCAAGATCACCACGGGCGGCGAGGGCGACAAATTCGGTGTGCCGGTCGATGAGGCCCTGTCGCTCTATGCCCGCGCCGCCGCCTCGCCGCATGTGACGCCCGTTGGCCTGGCCTGCCACATCGGTAGCCAGATCACCGACCTGGCCCCGCTTGAGGCTGCGTTCCGTACCCTGCGCGACATGACCCTGACCCTGCGGGGGCAAGGCTTGTCCGTGACCCGGCTGGATCTCGGCGGCGGGCTGGGCGTGCCCTATCACGGACAGGCGGAGACGGCGTCGATCGCTGACTACGTCGCCATGTGCGCCCGTGTGCTGGACGGGCTGGGCGTCGAGGCGGCGTTCGAGCCGGGCCGCCTGCTGGCCGCCAATGCCGGTGTGCTTCTCAGCCGCGTGATCCAGATCAATGAGCGGGCGGATGGCCGCCGCTTCCTGGTGCTGGACGCCGCCATGAACGACCTGATGCGCCCGGCGCTGTACGATGCCTTTCACGAAGTTGTTCCGGTGCGCCCGCGCGATGGCGAGGACTTGCCCTATGACATCGTCGGCCCCGTCTGCGAGACGGGCGACACCTTCGCCCGCGATCGTGCGATGCCGCCGCTCAAGGCCGGCGATCTGGTCGCCTTCACAGGGGCCGGGGCCTATGGCGCTGTGATGTCGAGCGAATACAACTCCCGCCCGCTGGTGGCTGAGATTCTGGTCGACGGTGACCGCTGGGCCGTCATCCGCGATCGGCCAACTTACGAAGACATGTGGGCGCGGGAGCCCAAAGCGGACTGGCTCTAGTCCAAGGCGCAGACGTCCGGCAGGCCGCGCAACGTGCCCGCATGATCCAGCCCATATCCGACAAGAAACCGGTTCGGCGCGTCCCAGCCCACGAAGTCCGGCTCCGGCGCGCGGGGCAGGGGCCAGGGCTTCTTGGCGAAGACCGCGGTGACGACCTCTGATGCTCCCGCGCCCCTGGCGATCTTGACCGCCTCGGCCAGCGACAGGCCGGTATCGAACACATCGTCCAGGATCAGGACCCGCCGACCCTCGACCGAGCGTTGCAGCGGGGCATAGACGTCGATCCGGCCCCGGCTGGACTGTTCGTCGCCATAAGACGCCAGCCACAGGGCGTCGAAGCGGACGTTGCGACCCACCCGTGCCAGCGCCCGGGTCAGGTCGGCGGCGAACCACAGGCCGCCGGTCAGCAGGACGACCGCCACCGTCTCGTCGTCGATGACAGGGGCTATGCGTGCGGCCATGTCGGCGACGATGCGCTGAACCTCGGCCTCGGGCAGAAGGACGGTAGGGGTGGGTGCGGGCTCAGCCATGAGGGGCGGATACCGCCCCGGCGTGGCCATTGTCGAGGGCTGACGTACTGGCCGTGGTCGCGACCGCATCGATCGGCTGCATGTTCAGCGGCTCGCTGGTCGGCAGGGCGGGGCGCAAGGCACCGTCATCGGCGACCGGCAGCGGGCGATGGGCCGGAGCCTGGGCATGATCGGCACCGTGATCCGATACCGGGGTCGCGTCATGCGGCTCTTCGGCGTGACCCTTGGCCGGAGCCTCGGTCAGGACGAAGTCGGCGGCGACGCCGCGTCCCTTACCGCCCGGATCGTCGACCACGGCGGCGAAGCCCTGGACCTTGCCGGGCAGGACGGGGGCCGCATCGATACGGACGATGGCATGGGCGATCTCGGCCCCGTGTTCGTCCAGCAGGGCCACCCGTACCGGCGGGGCGACCCGCTCATTGTCCCTGACATTCCGCAGAGCCCCGGATATGACGATCTTGCCCGGATCGGTGGGCAGGGCGCGGCCGCTGACTGCCTCGAAGTCCAGCCCCGTCGGATTGACCTCCAGACCGACGGCGGCATAGGCGGCGGCCGTGCGCGGCATCATCTCCACCACCTCGACCCGGAACAGCCAGGCCGCGCCGAGCAAAAGCGCAAAGCCCGAGACGATGCCGGCCCAGACCACACCGTGGGTGGCGGCCCGGCGCAAACGCCGCTGCTGCTCCACCTTGGCGCGGTAGGCCTTGGGCAATTCGGGGGCAGGGGTCTCCGCCAGTGATTCGGGCGTGGCCTGCTCTGGCGACGCGTCGTCCCGCTTGCCGAAGCTGGCGGGTTCGGGTGCGACGGTCTTGGCCACGACCGGCGGCGATTCCGACAGCTCCAGCGGCTCGTCCAGCGTCGCGCGCCAGGTGTGCTGGCACGTCTTGCAGCGCACCGAGCGACCGCCCGGCCCGATCGCCTCATCGGGGGTGAAATAGCTGGTGGCGCAGGACGGGCAGGTCAGTATCATGGGCGCTGACTGCGAGGCTCTTCGCCCCCTCCCGTCGCGGCGATCACACCGCGTCCTGATCCAAAATTCATGTCCGTCCAGCCCCGCCGCACGCCCGACACCGCCTCCGCCGCCGCAACCGTCCGCCTTGAGGGCGTAGGCTTTGGCTATGCGCAAACGCACCGCGCGTTGCGGGACATTAACCTTACCTTGCCTGCTGGCTCTTTCCATTTCCTTACCGGGCCGTCCGGAGCGGGAAAATCGACGCTGCTGAAGCTGCTGACCCTGGCCGAGCGGCCGGTGTCCGGGCGGCTGCATCTGTTCGGTCAGGACGCGACGACGGCGACGCGGCGCGAGCTGCCGGGGTTTCGGCGTCGCATGGGCATGGTGTTCCAGGATTTCCGTCTGCTGGACCACCTGTCGGCCTTCGACAATGTCGCCCTGCCGCTGCGCCTGACGGGCCAGAAGTCGTACCGCGCCGACGTCGAGGAGATTCTGGCCTGGGTCGGGCTGGGTGACCGGATGGAGGCGCGGCCCTTCACCCTGTCCGGCGGCGAGCAGCAGCGGCTGGCCATCGCCCGGGCCGTGGTCACCCGCCCCGACCTGATCCTGGCGGACGAGCCGACAGGCAGCGTCGATGCCGTCATGGCCGAGCGGCTGCTGAAACTGTTTCAGTCGATGAACCGGCTGGGCACCACGGTCTTGATCGCCAGCCACGACCAGGCCCTGGCAGAGCGGTCCGGCGCGACCCTGCTGCGGCTCGAGAGCGGTCGGCTGACGGGCGGTGACGCATGATCGGCGGGCTGACCAACAGCAGAATGAGCCTGCTGCCCCGTGACGCGGGCGGCGAGCGCTGGCTGGTGTCGCTAATCGCGGTGCTGTGTTTCCTCGCCTGTCTGGCCGCTGTCGGAGCCGCCGCCGCCGACCGAGCGGCTCACGGCTGGGCGCGCCAGCTGGGCACTGAGGCGACCGTTCAGGTGCGACCGCGCGTCGGCGAGACCGGGGCCGAAGCCGCCGCCCGCGCTGCCGAGACCTTGGCCGGGGTCACTGGTGTGGCTGAGGCCGAGGCGATGGATCGCAAAACAGCCGAGGACCTGCTGCGGCCTTGGGTCGGGGACGCGGTGCTGCCCGACCTGCCCATGCCCTATCTGATCACCGTGCGGCTGGACCGGGACGCCCCGGCCAGCGCTGTCACCCTCAGCCGTGCCCTGGCCGAGGCCGGGCTGGATGCAAGCGTTGACGACCACAGCCTGTGGCGCGGCGAGGTGGAGCGGTCGGCGGGCCTGATCACCGCGCTAGCCATCGCCGCCTTCCTGCTGACAGCGGGCGCGGCGGGGGCGGCTGTTGCCTATGCCACGCGGGCGGGCATGGCGGCGCAAGCGGCGCTGATCGAGACACTGAGCCTGAACGGGGCGTCAGACGGGTCCGTCGCCTGGTTATTCCAGCACCGCTATGCCCTGCTGGCGGCAAGAGCGGGTGCGATCGGCGCGGTGGCTGCCATGGCCGCGGTGTCGGCCCTGCGTCTGCTGGGCGGGTCAGAAGGAATTACCCCAGCTTTGCCCGTGGCATGGAGCGATGTGCTGCTGCTCTCGCCATGCCCGCTGCTGGCCGCTACGGTGGCGCTGGTCGCGGCGCGCTTCACGGCGCTGGCGGGAATGAAGGACCGTCACTAGCTTGAAGCCCATGAAGTTTCTGACATTCGTCGCCATCCTGGCCCTGATGTGGCTGGTCGGCCTGTTCGTCTTTGCCGAACGGGTGCGCGGCTTTACGCCGGCCGAAGACCCCGCGCGCGCAGACGCCATCGTGGCCCTGACCGGTCCGTCGGCCGAGCGGGTCAATGTGGCCATCCGCCTGCTGGAAAACGACAAGGGCGACCGGGTGCTGATCTCGGGCGTCAATCGCGAGGTGCGCCGCCAGGAACTGCGCGCCCTGACGCCGGGATCCAACCGTCTGTTCAACTGCTGTGTCGATCTCGGCTTTGAGGCCATGGACACCATCGGCAATGCCCAGGAGATCGCGGCCTGGGCCCGCGACAAGGGCTACACTCGTCTGATCGTCGTGACCTCAGATTACCACATGCCGCGGTCCATGGTGGAGATACGCTCTGCTTATCCGGGTGTCGAGTTGACGCCCTATGCGGTCGAGACCCCGTCGCTGGACAACAGCGGCTGGTGGAAGGCAGCAGTCACGGCAAGGCGGATGACGCTGGAATATATGAAATACCTCGCTGCCCTGGGCCGCGCGGGCTGGACACGGATCAGCGGCGATGCGCCTGCCCCGGTCGAGCCTGCATCCGATGACCAAGCCGTCGAAGAGGCCGTCCGTCCATGACCACCGTCCGCTCCTTGCTGTTCGTGGTCTGGCTGTATCTGTCGATGGCCGTGTTCGCCGTCGGCCTGTCGCCCACCTTGTTGCTTCCCTATCGCGTCGCCATGACGGTGATCCGGGTCTGGGCCAAATTCATCCTGTTCGGCCTGCGCTGGATCGCGGGTGTGAAGGTGGAGTTCCGGGGGCTGGAACATCGCCCGACCGGCGCGGCCCTCATGGCGGGCAAGCACCAGAGCATGCTGGACGTCATCGCGCCCTTCGCCATCCTGCCGGACAACTGCTTCATCATGAAGAAGGAGCTGATGCCTCTGCCCTTCTTCGGCTGGTTCGCGTGGAAGACGCGGATGATCGCCGTGGACCGTTCGGCCCATGCCAAGGCCCTTAAGGACATGGTCAAACAGGCCCGGGCGCGCCACGCCGAGGGGCGCCAGATCCTGATCTTCCCTGAAGGCACACGGGCCGAAGTCGGGGCTGAACCTGACTACAAACCCGGTATCGCCGCCCTCTACCGCGACCTGGACGTCCCCTGCACTCCCATCGCCACCAACTCCGGCGTCCACTGGCCAGCGCATGGCTTCCGCCGCCAGCCGGGCACGGTGGTCTATGAGTTTCTGCCGCAGGTGCCTGCGGGCCTGAAGCGGGCAGAGTTTATGGCGCAGCTGGAAGAAAGGCTTGAAGGGGCGAGTTCGGCCCTGTTGTCCTCTTCGCCAACCGCCAAGACGCCTGTACACAGCGTCTAGCAAACCCTTCACACGCCAAAGTCATCTTTGAAGCGCTCAATCTGGTGCATGCGTTCGTGCAGCACCGTCACGATACCCACGTCCCCATTGGCCAGGCGTCGCCAGTAGATCAGGTGCTTTTCGTATCGGACCACGTAGCCATCGACGCCGAAAGCTACGGGAATGGGACGCGACACCACGGCATGGCTCTCGATGCCTGCGAATGCCTCGAATAGACCATTGATGTAGCGTTCGGCCTGTGACGCGCCCCACTGGCTCAGCGTGTAGCGGTAGATTTCATCAAGCCGATGCGAGGCGGCCTGCTGAACGCGAACATTGGCCACGCCGTTCAGGCCCTATTGCGTGCGATGACGTCTGCTGCGGTCAAGGTCACGTAAGATGTGTCAGGAGCAGAGAAGGCGTGGTTCAGTTCCGCCTTCAGGCGCTCGAACATCTCTGATTCCCGACGCTCCTTGTCGCGGCGGATCAGGTCGCGGACGTACTCGCTGACATTTTCGTAGGTACCGTTTTGATCGACGTTGGAGGCGACGAACTCGCTGAGGCTGCCGTTCAATCGGACGGTCATCGTTTTCGTGCGGGCCATCATCAGTTCCTTGTCGTATTCAATATACGTAATATTGAAGACAATGGAACCTAGCGTAGTACTTCCCAGCTCAAGGCATGCACCCGCTCCCGGCCCAGAGCGGCCGCCAAAGGCGCTTCGGTAAACAGCCCCGCTATAGCCGCATCCCGCACATCCAGCCCGCCGGTGAAAGCCCCGAACGCCGGCAGCACGGCCCTGCGTCCATCGGTTACGAAGCAGGGTCGGCGGACGCTGCGGCGGTAGGCGACGATGCGGGCGGCGGGGTGGAGGTGGCCGGCGATTTCGCCGGGCTGAGTGCCGCCTTGCGGTTCGTGGATCAGGCGCAGCGAGCCCAGGGTCATGGTCTCGATCACCTCGCCGGGCAGGGCGTCGACCG
This sequence comes from Brevundimonas sp., assembly GCF_016463295.1. Classification (GTDB taxonomy): domain Bacteria; phylum Pseudomonadota; class Alphaproteobacteria; order Caulobacterales; family Caulobacteraceae; genus Brevundimonas. Next base: position 2,784 of record NZ_JAEMRO010000050.1, on the reverse strand, counting down.
ATCCCGCCAGCGCCGCGATGTCGTGATTGCCCTCCAGCCAGATCCAGGTGCGGCCCTTGGCCAGACGATCCAGCCGGTCCCGGTCACCGGGAGCCATCCGCCCGATCGAGGCGGCGTCGTGGAAGCTGTCGCCCAGCAGCACGACCGAGGCGGGCTTCAGAGCCTCGATCTCGGCCTCCAGACGGTCCAGCGTGGCGGAACTGTCATAGGGCGGCAGCATCTGGCCGCGCGCGGCGAAGGCTGAGCCCTTCTCCAGATGCAGGTCCGCCGCGATCAGGGTCCGGTGGTTGATGACCCACAGCGCCCCGGAACAGCGCAGCACGCAGGGCTCGCCCTCGATCAGCACGCGCAGACCCCCGCACGGGTGGCGGGCCGGCGACAGGGTCTGGCGCAGGGCGGCGTTCATCGTGCGCCCTCCATCGCCGCCGGGGCCCCTTCCATGACCTCGGCCACCAGGGCCTCCAGCCCGAACTCGTGGGCCGTCTCGTCCAGGATCATCTCGGCCGCCCCGCCGCCGACCCGCTCGCGCCCGATCTGGACCAGAACAGGCACGCTGAACGGCGAGGCCCGCTCCAGCGCGATGGACCGGATGCGCCCCTGGATGCGGGTCAGCAACTGACCCAGCCGCGCGACGTCCAGCAGGCCCGAGGCGGCATCGGCCCGGGCGGTCTTCAGCAGCAGGTGGTCGGGTTGGTGGCGGCGCAGCACGTCGTAGATCAGGTCGGTGGAAAAGGTCACCTGCCGTCCCGTCTTCTCGGTTCCCGGCTGGCGTCGCTCGATCAAGCCCGAGATCAGGGCGCAATTACGGAAGGTGCGCTTCATCATGAAACTCTCTTCCAGCCAGCTCTCCAGATCGTCGCCCAGCATGTCGGGCTCGAACAGGGCGTTCAGGTCCAGTCCATCCATCGGCTTGATGGACCAGATGGCCAGGGCATAGTCCGTGACCACGAACCCCAGCGGCCCGACCCCCAGCCGGTCCAGCCGCCGCGTCAGAAGCATGCACAGGGTCGAATGGGCCAGATTGCCCTCGAACGGATAGGCCACCATGAAATGCCGCGACCCGCGCGGGAAGGTCTCGACCAGCATGGTCTCCTTGTCCGGCACGACCGAGCGTTCTTCCTGAAGCGCCAGCCATTCCTGCACATCGGGCGGCAGGACGCGCCAGTGGTCGCGGTCCTGGATCATGTCGCGGACGCGGGCGGCCAGGGAGGTCGACATCGGGAACTTCGACCCGCCCCAGGACGGAATCTTGGGGTCCTTGTCCTGGGCGTGGGTCACCAGTGCGTCGGTGCCGGTGATGCCTTGGAAGGCCCAGACCTGACCGGCGAACACGAAGGTGTCGCCGGGCGTCAGCTGTTCGAAATACCATTCCTCGGCCTCGCCGACCTTACGCCCGCCGATCAGCTGTTTGGCCGCTCCGCCGCGCCGGGAGGCCACACGGATGTTCAGCGTCCCGGCCGAGACGATGGCCCCGACGTTCATCCGGTGCCGCTGGGCCGTCTGGGCGTTGCGGACCTTCCATTTGCCGTCGCGCGTCCGCACGATCCGCGCGAACCGCTCATAGGTGCGCAGGGCATAGCCGCCGGTGGCGACCAGATCGACGACCTCCTCGAACTGCTCCCAGGTCAGACCGCGATAGGGGCCGCAGGCAGTGATCTCGGCATAGAGGTCTTCCAGCGCGAACGGCTCGGAGCAGGCGCAGCCCATGACGTGCTGGGCCAGGGTGTCCAGCGTGCCCGTATGCACCGGCTCCCAGTCGAAGGTGTTTTCCGCCACCGCCTCGCGCGCGGCCTGGCATTCCAGCATTTCGAACCGGCTGGCCGGCACCATCAGGGCGCGCGACGGCTCGTCCAGGCGGTGGTTGGCCCGGCCGATCCGCTGGACCAGGCGGCTGGCCCCCTTGGGGGCCGCCATCTGGATGACCAGGTCGACATCGCCCCAGTCGATACCGAGGTCCAGCGTGGAGGTGCAGACCACGGCCCGCAGATCGCCCCGCGCCATCGCCGCCTCGACCTTGCGCCGCTGCTCGGCGGCCAGCGAGCCGTGGTGCAGCGCGATAGGCAGGTTATCGTCGTTGATGGCCCACAGCTGCTGGAACACATATTCCGACTGCCAGCGGGTGTTGACGAAGATCAGGCTCATCCCCGCGTGTCTGATCGCCCCATAGACCTCCGGGATGGCGTGCTGGCCGGTGTGGCCTGCCCAGGGCACGCGGCCGTCGGAAATCAGGACATCGACCACGGGCGGGGCACCGGGGTCGCCGGTGACGATACGGACTCCTTCTCCCCTTGCGGGAGAAGGTGCCCCGAAGGGGCGGATGAGGGGTGTCTCCGGCTCGTCCGTTGATGCCTCTTCTGGCGCTGATCGACGTTCCCGCTGGTGCGACCCCTCATCCGCCTCGCTGCGCGAGCCACCTTCTCCCGCAAGGGGAGAAGGGCCAGGACCCAGCCACTCCGCAATCATCGCTGGGTCGTCCACGGTCGCGCTCAACGCCACCCTTCGCATCCCCGGCGCGAACTGCTGCAGGCGCCCCAGCCCCAGTGACAGCAGGTCACCGCGCTTGCCGCTCCAGATCGCATGCACCTCGTCCAGCACGACGCATTTCAGGTCGGCGAAATAGTTCCGTGCCCCGTCCCAGGCACAGAACAGCGCCAGCTGCTCGGGCGTGGTCAGCAGAATGTCGGGCGGATTCTCGCGCTGGCGCTGTTTCTTGGATTGTTTGGTGTCGCCGGTGCGGCTCTCGACATGGATGTTCAGCCCGATCTCGCGGATCGGCGTCATCAG
>NZ_JAEMRO010000049.1 GCF_016463295.1 Brevundimonas sp. | reverse complement strand
GGCCCGGCTTCATGGGCGTCGGACCAGAGGGTCTGGATCGAATCGACGATGACGATGTCGAATTTCTCGCGCTTCAGCGTGCCAAGGATATCGCGCAAGGCCGTGGCGCTGGCCAGTTCGACGGGGGCTTTCTCCAGCCCCATCCGCTTGGCGCGTGCGCGAATCTGCTCGACGGCTTCCTCGCCCGAGATATAGGCCACGCGCCGCCCCGACATCGCGGCCCGCCCGGCCACGTCCAGCAGCAGGGTCGACTTGCCAACGCCCGGATCGCCGCTGAGCAGGATGGCCGAGCCGGGGACCACGCCGCCGCCGCAGACGCGGTCGAACTCTGTCACGCCGGTGACGATACGCGGCGGTTCGGGCGTGTCGGACTGCAGGGTTTCGAACTGCAGGCCGCGGGTCTTGGCAGCACTGACCGGTTTCAGGGCACCGGGCGGGGCCGAGCGGCTCTCCTCGACGATGGAGTTCCACTGGCCGCAGGCCCCGCACTGGCCGGACCACTTCCCGTGGACGGCTCCGCAGGACTGGCAGACGAAGATGGCACTGTCGCGGGCCATCAGAAGCGACACCCGAAAAGAACAGAGTGCAAAAAGTGCAAAACCGCTTCGGTCGCTACTCGTTCAGGCAGGCCGCATGCCGACAAGGCTGTCATCGATTTCCCCTCAATCTGCGTGAACATAGAGGGAACATATCGGCTGTGCCAGAGGCTCAACCGATATACTGCCGGGGCACGCGCGCGGTGATCGAGGTGAGCAGTTCATAGGCGATGGTCCCGGCGGCCTGTGCCGCATCGTCGATCGGCCTGTGGGCACCGAACAGTTCGACGCTGTCGCCCACAGCTACGTCAAGATCGGTCGCATCCACCGCGCAGACGTCCATGGAAATCCGTCCGACCAGCGGCCGCAGCTCGCCGCCGATCCAAACCTGGCCCCGTGGGCTGTAGGACCTCAGGACGCCGTCGGCATAACCCGCCGCGACGGTGGCGATGCGGCGCGGCGTCCGGGCCACGAAGGCGCGTGAATAGCCGACGCTCTCGCCCTCAGGCACGTCACGGACTTGCAGAATGTCGGCGGAGAAGGTGGCGACGGGACGGATGCGCGGGTCCGGTCGTCCCTCCGGCCCGCCGCCGTACAGGCATATCCCGGGGCGGGCGGCATCGAAGGCATAGTCCCGGCCCAGGAAATCACCGCCGGAGTTGGCGAAGGACCGGATCGCGCCGGGATAGCGGACGGCGACGGCGGCGAACACGTCACGCTGGCGGGCGTTCATCTCGGCCGAGGGATCGTCGGCGCAGGCCAGATGGCTGAGAACCATCGTCAGACCCTCAAACGGTTCAGGAGCCTCCTCCGGGCGAAATCCCAGACGGTTCATGCCGGTGTCGATCTGGATGGCGCAGGGCCCGGCCCCGGCAGCGCGCCAGGCGGCGAGCTGGGCGGAGTGGTTCAGCACGGGCCGCAGATCGGAAGCCTTGAGAACCGCAGCCGCATCACCGACGCAGCCGTCCAGCACATAGATGACCGACTCCGGTCCCAATGCCGCCCGCAGGCAGACGCCCTCAGAGGCCCTTGCCACGAAGAAGGTTCGAGCGCCTTCCGCCATCAGGCGGCTCGCACAGGCGACGGCCCCCAGCCCATAGCTGTCGGCCTTGACCACCGGATGGACCGGTACGCCGGTGGCCGCTTCCAGCGCATGGAAGTTGGCGGCCAGGGCGTTCAGGTCGACGGTCAGGCGGGTCGGAGAGGGCATGCGGGACTGTAAGAGGCAGATGTTGTGCGATGCAACAGAGTCGCCTTCTCCCCTCGCGGGAGAAGGTGGCCCGGAGGGCCGGATGAGGGGGCTGCCAGCCGTACGCTCATCGTCAGGCGGCCAGCGAATCTACAGAGCCCCCTCATCCGAACGGCTGCGCCGCCCACCTTCTCCCGCCGGGAGAAGGATCAGAGTCGCGGAAACGCACTGCCGTCTGCATCAAACAGGTGGGCCTGCGATGCCGGCACCTTCATCGTCATGACCTCTCCCGCCGTCGGGCGCGCCTCGCCGGGCAACAAAGCGGTCAGGGCGGTCTCGCCATAGGTCAGATAGGCGTAGGTGGCGTGGCCGAGAGTCTCCACGAAGGTCAGAGTGGCCGGGAGGGTGTCGCCCTCGGTCGCCCCGCCGATGTGCTCGGGCCGGATGCCGACCGTGACCTTGTCGCCCGCCTTGGCAGCCGAGGCATCGACCGCGACCGAAAGGGTTTCGCCACACGCCAGCCGCACCGTCGCGCCGCCCGCCGTCGCCGTGACCAGTTCGCCGGGCAGCAGGTTCATCTTCGGGCTGCCGATGAACTCGGCGACGAACAGGTTCCGGGGGTTTTCGTACAGGTCCATCGGCCGGCCGACCTGTTCGATCACCCCGCCGTTCAGCACCACGATGCGATCGGCCAGGGTCATGGCCTCGACCTGATCGTGGGTGACGTAGATCATGGTTGTCTTCAGCCGCTGGTGCAGGGCCGCGAACTCGTAGCGCATGCGGACGCGCAATGAGGCGTCCAGATTGGACAGCGGTTCGTCGAACAGAAACACCTGCGGCTCGCGCACGATGGCGCGGCCGATGGCGACCCGCTGGCGCTGGCCACCCGACAGGGCCTTGGGCTTGCGATCCAGGTATTCGGTGATGTTCAGCGTCTCGGCCGCGCCGCGGACGCGCCGGTCGATCTCGGCCTTGTCGGCCTTGGCCAGCTTCAGGCCGAACGCCATGTTCTCATAGACGCTCATGTGCGGGTAAAGCGCATAGGACTGGAACACCATGGCGATGCCCCGGTCGGACGGCGACAGGTCGTTGACTGTGCGTCCGCTGATGGCGATCTGACCGGCGTCGGCCTCTTCCAGCCCGGCGATGGTGCGCAGCAGGGTGGACTTGCCGCAGCCGGAGGGGCCGACGAACACCACGAACTCGCCGTCGGCGATCTCCAGATCGATGCCCTTCAGGACTTCGGTCGCGCCGAAGCGCTTCTTCACACCGGCCAGCCGGACGTCCGCCATGTTTCCTCGACCCGCAGTCTCTTGATTTGCGGGTTACCGTAAACGGTTACAGAGGTGGTGCAATGGGGAGCGCTCAGACAACTCCCTTCCCCATCGAGGGGGAAGGGCTTTTGTTTATGGCCCTACCCGCGCGGGGTCTTGCCCTTGTAGGGCTTGTTGGTTGCCGGCTTGCCGCGGGCGTCCTTGGCGGCCCAGGGGCGGTCGCCGCCCTGGGGCTTGCCCTTCGGCTTGCCTTTCCAGGGCTGATCGCCGGAAGCGCCGGGCTCAGCGTCGGAACGAGGAGCCCACGGCGTCTTGCCCTCGACCGGGGGCTTCTTGACCCAAGGCTTCTTGCCTTCGGGCGTCGGGTCGTTCGGCGTGCGCTTCACCCAAGGCTTCTTGCCCTCGGCAGCGGGAGCGGCGGCAGCGTCCTCGCGGGCCTTCCACGGCTTCTTGTCGGCAGGCGCGGCGTTGTCCTCGCGCTTGACCCAGGGCTTCTTGGCACCCTCGGGGCGGTCCTCGCGCGGCTTCCAGGCGGGCTTGTCGCCGCCCTCTTCGCGCCTGGCCCAGGGCTTCTTCTCGGGACGCTCGGACTGCGGACGATCGCCGGACGGCCTCTTGTCCCATTTACCGACAGGCTTCTCGGACGGGCCGGGTTTTACAGCCGGATCGATCTTGACGCCGTCTTCCAGACCCAGGGCGATGGCGGCCTCGAACTTGGCCTTCATCTCCAGGGTGATCTCGAACTTGGTCTCGCGGTCGAAGATCTTGATCGAGCCGATGTCGCGCTTGGTCACATGACCCAGGCGGCAGATGGTCGGCATCAGCCATTTGGGGTCGGCATTCTTGTCGCGGCCGATGTTGATCCGGTACCAGACCATGTCGCCGCCACGGGCAAAGTCCGTGTACGGAACGTCGGGCTGACCCTTGTCGTTCTTGCCGCTGGCCTGCTGGCGCTTCATCCGCTCGTCGTCATAGACGTCTTCGGGCGGCGGCAGCTTCTGGCGATACAGCTGGATCAGGGCGGCGGCGATCTGCTCCGGGCTGGACTTCTCCAGCAACTGGCGGCCCATGGCCAGGGTATCCTCGTCCTCGATGACGGCGGTCAGGACGGGATCGGCCAGCATGCGTTGCTGGTCCTTGGCGCGGATTTCCTCGGCACTGGGCGGGCCGGACCATTCGGCGGTGATCCCCGCCGAGGACAGCATGATCTCGACCTTGCGGCGGCGCGTATAGCTGACCAGCAGGACGGAGACGCCCTTCTTGCCCGCGCGACCGGTCCGGCCCGAACGGTGCAGCAGCCCGGCCTTGTTGACCGGGATTTCCGCATGGATGACCAGGCCCAGGTCGGGCAGGTCCAGACCGCGTGCGGCGACGTCGGTGGCCACACAGACGCGGGCATGGCCGTCGCGCAGGGCCTGCAGCGCTTCGGAGCGCTGGCTCTGTGTCAGTTCGCCGGACAGGCCGACGACGGAGAAGCCGCGCTCGCGAAGGCTGGCGGTCAGATGCTTCACCCGCTCGCGCGTATTGGCGAACACCAGGGCGCCGGGGGCCTCGAAGTAGCGCAGCACATTGACGACGGCCAGTTCGACCTCGTTCGGCGCCACGCGGATGGCTTTATACTCGATGTCGGCATGCGACCCGGCACCGGCCACGGTGTCGATGCGCAGGGCGTCCTTCTGATAGGTCTTGGCCAGTTGCACGATGTCGCGCGCCAGGGTGGCCGAGAACAGCAGGGTCCGGCGCTCGGCGGGCGCGGCGTCCAGGATGAAGGTCAGGTCCTCCTGAAAACCCATGTCCAGCATCTCGTCGGCTTCATCCAGCACGACGGCCTGAAGCGTCGACAGATCCAGCGCGCCGCGCTCGACATGGTCACGCAGACGGCCAGGTGTACCCACCACGATATGACAGCCGCGGTTCAGCGCCTGACGCTCCGTCCGGGGGTCCATGCCGCCGACGCAGGAGACGATGCGGGCACCGGTCTGGGCATACAGCCATTGCAGCTCGTTGGAGACCTGCAACGCCAGCTCGCGGGTCGGGGCGATGACCAGGGCGACCGGCGCGCCGAACTCTGCGAACTTCTCGGCCTCACCCAGCAGGGTGGGAGCCAGGGCCAGGCCGAAGGCGACGGTCTTGCCGGAGCCGGTCTGGGCGCTGACCAGCAGGTCGCGGCCCATCCCCTTTTCATCTGACCCGTCGTCATTCAGCGAGGCCTCCAGAACGGCGGCCTGAACGGGCGTGGGCTCGGCATAACCACGGTCGGAGAGAGCGCGGTCGAGCGCGGGATGGCTGGCTGGAAAAGGCATGATCGTTCCGTAGGGCACCAGAGTGGCGCGCGCCAGCCGTCACGGTTGGCGAAAGGGGCGCGCACATGCGCCACGATCAAGGCCGAATGGTGGTCACGGTGACCACGACCTGTCGAATCCTGACGGTTCAGCGCACAAGGCATGACAACGCCGATCGGTGTCCGCAATCTGCGCGGCAAACATGGAGGTTTCTATGACACTTCGTCCTCGTGCCCGGCTCGCTGTCCCTGTCGTCGCAGCGGCCATCGCTATGGCGTCATCGACGCTGGCGCAGACACCGCCGGTCGTGACTCATGAGCGCCAGCTGATCGGCCACACCTGGTCCGGTGGTGAGAGCGAGGTCGTGCCCGGCTTCGAAGGCCTGGGGGGCGGCTATGTGCGAGACGGTCTCGCCATCAGCTTCATGCGCGGCATTCAGGACCGTCGCCAGTGGGTGATGATCGCCAAGCGCGAGGTCGGTCGCGCCGAGCCTCACGCCATCTGGACGGCCACGGACGCCGTCAGGGGCACGGCACGCAGCGCACAGTCCCACATCGCCTTCGGCTGCCGGATCATCGGCTCCTCAGCGCAGGATACGCAGCCCGGCCTGATCGGCGTGATCGGATCGGAACGGATCGGCTCACCGGGACTGTATCGCGCGGAACTGGCGTGGCAGCTGGGTCAGGACGGCAGGCTGACGGCGGTGACCCAGGCCGTGGGCTGCTATGACGAAGGCGAGGGGGTCTGACCAAGCCGCCGCCCAGCCGCTGCCGGATGGCCGGGAGAGTGCAGATTTTCGGCGTGACCTGATCAGATATTGTCGCTATCCCGACGGCCCATCCCGATATGGTGAACGTCGATTGGTAGCTGAATGTCGGTCCAGATCATCGCCCGCGAACCCGGCACGATAGACTATCCCACCACCGCCAATGCCAGCGCCCTGGCATGGCTTCGCGCTCAACCGCTGGCCCAGATCCTCGTCAACCCGGATCTTCAGGTTCTGTGGGTCAACGATGCCGCGATCGCTCTCATGGACGAGGGGTGCGACCTCGTCCTGCGCGATGGCCGGCTTGTCGTGCGTGACGATGTCCGCACCCACGGCCTGCGCGACTTTCTGAATGCCGCGGAACCGTCGCACCCGGTTTGGGTCTTCAAGCGCCAGAAGGCCGAGGGCTATTTCGCGATTCGTCGCGACCGGACGATCACGGTTGACGAACAGCGTGTCTTCGCCCTGGTCTTTGTGCCGACAGCGGATCACGATCGCTATGCATGGGCCGACATCAAGGCGGTCTTCGGCCTGACCCGCAGCGAGAGCGATCTGGTCAAGAAGCTGATCGGCGGCAAGCCGGTTCAGGCGGCGGCGACGGACATGGGCGTGACGGTCGATACCGCCCGCACGCACATCCGCAATGTCTATGGCAAGCTGGGCATCAACAGCCGCGAGCAGTTGTTCGCGACGATCCTGCCGTTCCGGATCGGCTGAAACTCATCAAAAATTGGTATGTCCGCCGCGTTAACGCACGAGTAACCACGATCTTTGATGCCGGCCACGATCGGCAAGGGGGTTACGTGCGTCTTTCGTCGATCATCGCTGTCCTGACCATCGCCACAGCAGGCGCGGCTTCGCCCGCCTGGGCCCAGACCGCCGGCAGCCAGCAGGCCGCCGACGAGGGCCGGTTCGAGGTGCGGATGGAGGCGAGCGTCTCCCAGATCTGTGGCGCCTTCACCTCGACGTCCGGAAGCACCGTCGTCGACTTCGGCGACCTTGCGGGCGTGAATGCGGGGCAGGCCCTGCCTGTCCGCACGGTCGCCACGGACGTGGCCTACATCTGCAACGAGCCGAACGGGTTCCTGCGCACCATCAGTTCCCAGAACGGGGGTCGTCTCATCCGGACCGGCAGTGCAGGTGGGGCGGGGAACGAGATTCCCTATCTGGTCGGCGGAACCGGCGGCGACCTGGCGTTCGCCCTGCAGCAGCTGCAGACCCCGGTGGTGTCCAATGCCGTCAGTCCGGCCTTCCTGCTGGGCGCGGCGGGACCCTTGCAGGTTCAGGTGTCCGGCGTCCGCTCGCCTGTCGCCCAGAACGGCATCTTCGGCACGACGGTCTTCGCTGGGACCTATGTGGACACCCTCACGATTTCTGTCACGGCGAACTAGGTCTCCGCTTCGCGACATCGGTTCGGACCGCCGCATCGGCACGAATGCAGGCGATAGCGCAGGGCTTGGGCGTCAGTTTTTATCGACCCAAATTCGCGCCTCACGATAGTCCGCGCAAGATTTGGCCGCGAATCGCCGGCCCCGCCACAACATCTGGAGTCAATGTCTGGACGCGGACATTAAGTTTGAATGTTAAAGACTTTTCGCGCGCGTTAAGACTTTATTACCCAATTTTGGGGATGGCTGAAAATCCTAACAATCCGTTAAGAACGCCGTTATCGGGGCTGGAGAGGTGGGGACAAACTCTTCCAATCGGAGCCTCGTAACGCTGACCGATCATCGGCGGCGCATCATCGCGAAACTTTCTGGAAGAGAACCATCATGAACAAGTTCATCATCGCGGCCGCTGCCGTCGCCCTGGCCACCCCGGCTGCCGCTCAAATCAGCCCGAACCAAGACCTGACCATCAACGTCAACGCTTCGGTCGCCGGTCAGTGCGGCGTGTTCAACCAGTCGAACGTCGCAGGCGGCAACCCCGTCACGACGATCAACTTCGGTGATCTGGCTGCCACGCCTGCCGCCAACACCGTGACGGCTCCGGCCTTCAGCGCCCTGTACATCTGCAACTCGGCCAACGGCTTCAGCCGCGCGATCTCGTCGGCCAACGGTGGCAGCCTGTGGCGCGCCGGTACGTCGGGTGGTGCCAACAACGCCATCCCCTACACCCTGCAGCACGGCGGTGGTTCGGGCCTGGGCTTCGCTGCTCAACAACTGACCGCAACCCGCACCGACACCTTCGGTGGTTCGGCTGCCTATCTGGCTGGCCAAGCCGGTTCGATCACCCTGCGCGTCAACGGCGTGCAAGTGCCTTCGGCCGCCAACGCTGCCTTCAACACCACCAGCGTCTTCGCCGGCAACTACGCCGACGTCGTCACTGTCGACATCACCGCCAACTAAGCGGTCTGCCTTCGGGCAGGACAGGAGCCCAGCGGACGGAATCCCGTCCGCTGGGTTTTTGCCTTCTGACTCCAATGTCTTGGCACAAGCCTTGCGGCGGTCTAGGCAGATATATCAGCGATGTGCGAACATCGAACAGTTTGCGTAAGGGGAGGGACGTCATGACGTTTCGTAATCGGATTATCGGTGCATTCGGCGCGGCCCTGCTGCTGACGGGCACGGCGGCGACCAGTCCGGCCCTGGCCCATGAGGTCAGCCCGATGCGTGTCTTTCTGACCCCGGCTGACGGCGTACGCTCCTCCGTAGTGACCATCGTCAACGATCGGGACAGCGATCTGCCGATCGAGATCGAATTCCGTCGCCGCATCGTCGCGCCGGACGGCACACAGACATTTGAAAACGCCGACGAACAGTTCGTCGCCTTCCCGCCCCAGGTGCTGATCGGGCCCAAGGGCACCCAGGCCATCCGGTTCGAATATATTGGCGACCCGGATCTGGCGGTGAGCCAGTCCTATGTCCTTCAGGTCAAGGAAGTGCCGGTCCTGCCGGAGAACTTCAGCGGTGTGCTGACGGTCTACAATTTCGGTGTCGCCGTCTATCTGACGGCTGACGGCGCACGGGCCGAATTGGAGCGCCCGGTCGTCGTGTCGCGTGACGACAGCCAGGTCCGCTTCCAGATTCAGAACACGGGGACCGACTACGGTTTTCTGTCCCAGCGGATCGTGCGCCTGCGCGCAGGTGGCGAAACGGTCACCCTGGATCCGGAACAGGTCGCCGAACAGATCGAAAACCCGATCATTCCGCCCAACAGCACGCGCGAGTTCGCTCTGAAGACCGACGGCCTGCCGCCCGGCGAGGTCACCATTGAGGTCGGCGCGGCGCGCTAGACGAACGGGGGCATCGGGGGACATCATGAAGATCAGAACGCGCAAACGCGGTGGGGGCCGCGGGCTTTGGTGGGCCTCGACCGCCCTCGGCTCGGCCCTGGCGATCCTGGCCGTTTCGGCCGCACCAGCGGGTGCCTCGGGCTATCACGCCGTGCGTCGCGGCGAGAGCCTGTCGACCATCGCCCGCGTCTATGACACCTCCGTCGCCCGTCTGGCCCAGTTGAACGGGATTGCGGATCCTGAACAGGTCCAGGCCGGACGCGTCCTGCGTGTTTCTGCGCCTTCTTCTTCGCGTTCGGCGTCCTCGCGTCCTGCCTCCTCGCGGCCCGCAGCCGCCTTCCACACCGTCGCCCCGGGCGAGAGCCTTGGCCAGATTGCGGCCCGCTACGGCACGACGGTCGCCAGCCTCGCGCGCCTGAACAGCCTGACCGACGTCAATCACATCCGTGTCGGCACCCGGCTGACGCTCCGTGACGACGGGACTGGGCAGCCTGCGACGCCGCAGGACGCGCCCCGGCCCACCGGATCGTCCCAGACCCCACGTTCGCCGCAGCAGGCCCCGATCATCGGCCAGGGTGGTCGTCCTGTCGTGCCGCTGCAACCGCCCGCCGACGAAGTGCTGCCCCAGACGGCTCCGACCCGGCTGCCGGACAACACCGCCGTCCTGACCACATCCCTGCCGGTGGTGCTGGAAGGCCGCCGTTTCACCGCCGTGCCGACGCAGACCACGGTTCAGACCGTGGTGGCCGTCTCGGCCAATGGCCTGGCCGATTCGCTCGGCGAGGCCATCAATCCTGAAACGGCGGCGCGCCTGCGCGCACTGGGCGAAGGCCTGGTTCCGATCGCGGCCTTTGCCGATACCGGTGTCGGAATCCAGCTGGATACGGCCACCCTTGCCCTCGCCGTCACCCTTACGCCGACGGCGCGCAGCACCCAGACCGTGTCCCTGGGCACCACCGATGTCTATGAAGGGGCCGAGCGGGTCTATCCCGGTCGTTTCGCGACAGGTCTGACGGGGGCGCTGGTCGTCACCGACGATATCGACGACGACGCCGACCCGGTCGGCGAGTTTGCCTTCTCGGGTTTCGTCAATGTCGGTGGCCTGAAAGGGATCAACCTCGACTATGGCGGATCTTACCTGTTCTCCAGCGAAGACAGCGACTTCCAGCGTGACGCTATCGTTCTGTTCAAGGACGATCCGGAGCGGGCGCTGCGTTACTCCGCCGGTGATCTGACACCCTTCCTGCCGCGTCTGGCCGGCTTTGCGGGCGTCGCCGGTATCTCGATCGAGCGCAATTACGAAGAACTCCAGCCGACCCGTAACGTACGCCCCACGGGGCGTCGCTCCTTCGTGCTGGAGCGCCGTTCGACCGTCGAGGTCTACAGCAACGGCGCGCTGATCAACCGCTTCACGGCCGAGCCGGGTGCCATCGACCTCGGCGACATCCCCCTGGCCAACCTCAGCAACAACGTCACCATCGTGGTCGAGGATGCCCTGGGGCGGCGCGAGCTGGACTCCTTTTCCCTGTCCAACGATCTGACCCTGCTGTCGGCGGGGCTCAGCGAGTTTTCATTCTCCGCCGGTGTCCTTCGCGACGATTTCGGCAGCGGCTTCGAATACACCAGCGACCCTGTCGCGACCGGCTACTATACGCGTGGCATCACCGACAATCTGACTGTCGGCGGCAATCTGGTCGTGTCGCAGGAGGTTTCCAGCGTCGGCGGCTCGGTCGCCTGGTCGCTGTTCGGCGGCGTCGCCCTGGCCGAGGCCGAGGTCAGCCAGTCCGACTTCGCCGGCTCCGGCTACGCCGCCAGCTTCAACTTCCGCGGCGGCCCCTTCCTCGGCGAGGAGCGGAACGATACGCTGAGCGTGACGGCGGACTATACCTCCGAGGATTTCTCCAGTCTGGGTGACCGGTCCTCCTTCATCGACAGCGAGTGGTTCCTGGGGGCCGACTATCGGTTCAATGTCACGGAAACGACGGCCGTATCCTTTGGCGGCACCATCCAGACCTCGCACAACCCGCTGGACGATGACGCCTACACCGGCTTTGTCGGCCTGACCCAGCGGATCGGTCGGGTCGTGGTGTCCCTCGTCGGTCGGACGTCCCGGCTCGCCGACGGGCGCGAGGACACAGGCGGCTTCATCTCGCTCAGCCTGCCCTTCGGCCAGCGCGAGACGGCCACCGCCAGCTACGATTCCATCTCCGAGACGGCGCGGGCCGAAATCGTGCGCAGCCGCGGCATCGACGTGCCGAACTACGACTATCGCCTGGGCACCGTCAGGCGTCAGGACGAGACCGAGGTCAACGCCTCCATCGGCTATACCGCCACACGCTATGAGGCGGGTCTGGCGATCAACAGCCGTCTGGACCTGCCGGATGGCGCATCCGGTGGTCAGGTGGTCACGGGCCGTCTTCAGTCCGGCTTCGGCTATGTGGACGGGGCCTTCGGCATCGGCCGCGACCCGGGTCGCGGCTTCTATCTGGTCGACGGCCACCCCTCGCTCGGCAATGCCCGGATTTCGGTCGAGACCAACGCCGGGGCCACGCCGATCGCTCGTTCGGGCCCCTTGGGTCCCGCTGTCGCCCCGACCGGTCAGCCCTATCGGACCGAGGAACTGCGCGTGAACGTCTCCGGCGGCCCCGTCGGCTACGACATCGGCAGCGGTCGCTATGTGGTCGAGCCGGGGGCGCGCACAGGCGTGCGCGTCACCGTCGGCACCGACGAGTTCCGCACTGTCGTCACCGCCATCACGGTCGAGGGCGAGCGGCTGGGTCTGGCCTACGGCACCCTGACCAATCTGGACGACGGAACCACCAAGACCTTCTTCACCAACCGGGTCGGTCGCGCCGTGTTCAGCAACCTGGGCGCGGGTCGCTATCGCGCGACCTTCCGCGAACCGGCCGGCAGTTTCGAGTTCACCATTTCGGAAGAGACTGAGGCCTACGTCGATATCGGCGTGAACGAACTGGAGCTTGAGCCATGAAGACCAAACGCTCGCTGGCGCGCGCGTCTGCCGCCGCCGCCGCTCTCCTGACCGTCTGTGCCCTGCCGACCCTGGCCGAGGCGCGGACCTGCCCGTCCATCAACTTGAATGTCCAGCAGGTGGACGGCGAGGGCTATGATCCGGGCGACTATGTCGACACGCCGATCCGTCTGCGGCTGCAATCGGCGACCGGGCGTCTGAATCTGGCCTGCCTGCTGGTCCCGATCACGATCAAGGCCGTGGGCTCGCAATCCTTTCCGTTCGAACTGTCGAACGGCAGCGCCGATCTCGATACCGACTTCGACCTGTCCTCCAACGCCTTCCGCCTGCTGAACCAGATCCGGCTGACACCGTCGGCGCGCGCGAAGATCGTGGCGGGTGAGGCCGTGGTGGTGACAGTGGGCGAGATCGATGCGGGCCAATTCACGCGCTCGGGTCCCTATTCGGCCCAGGTCGAGATCGAGGCCGGCGACAGCCTGCGCAATCTGACGGTTTCGACGGTGGTCCGACCGGTCATGCGCCTGGCGCGGTCATCGGCGGACGGAGTCGAATCCATCGATCTGGGCGATCCTCGCCAGGGGGCCACGGGCTCGACCAGCTTCTTCTACCGGTCCAATGCCGATATCGCCCTGACCGTGACGTCCGAAAATCAGGGCAAGCTGGTTCATACCGAAGGGGCCTCGACGGTCATCCCCTACACCGCCAGCATCGGCGGACAGACTTTGAGCCTGACCGGAGCCCCGGCCAATCTGAATCTGGGGTATTCCAGCCTGGGCCTTCAGTCGCGCGAGGTTACGGTGACCGTGCCGCCGACGGGTCCGGTCTATGCCGGTCGCTATAACGACACCCTGACGCTCAGCTTCACGCCCTACTGAAAACGGCGTTTTGAACGCTTGGCCGGGTCGGACAATGTCCGGCCCGGCCGATTTCGCATTAGCCTGCGGCGACAATCTGAATCGACAGGGCGTCGACGTCGACCAGATCACTGGCCAACTGGACGTCGAAGGTCTGGGCCCCCGGCGCGCGCAGCATGACCGCCATCTGATTGGAGCCTGCGCTGACCGAGGCCTCGGCCGAGGTGGCCGATACGACCTCGATCGGGCCGTCCGGACCCATCAGCACGATGTTGAACTGTTCGCTGTTGCAAACCGTGGTCAGTTGAAGACGGCTCAGATCGCCGCCGACGGGTGAATCGATATCGACGACCCCGCAGGAGGCCTGAACCTGGGCGCGCAGCTCGATACGGACATCCGCCAGCGCCGATCCGGCGGCCAGGGTGGACATGACAAGAGCCAAGGCTACAGAACGCATTTTGCTTCTCCGTGGTGTGAGAGAACAGTAGCGCTGAGTTGTTAAGCAACCGGCTGACAAGCATGCTCAATACTGCCTTACCGGCCTTGGTTATTGGCTTGCCAATACATTTGGCTAATGCACAGGTAACCCTGTTTCGCCAGGCCGCATGCAATGCGCAGTCTTCGTCTGTGTTCGGAAAAAGATGGTGGATGCGACAGGGATTGAACCTGTGACCCCCTCGGTGTGAACGAGGTGCTCTCCCGCTGAGCTACGCATCCATCTGGCCGGGCATGTCGGCCCGCCGACCGCTAAAGGCCGGGGAGGGCGGGGACATAGCCCGCACGGCGGGGCCTTGCAACAGGCAAACGCAGGCTCAGATCCCGGCGGCGCGCACCGTATCCGACGTCTCCGCCTCGGGGTCACCCGGCAGCCAGGCGACATGGCCGTCATAGATGCCCTGATCCAGAATACCTTCTTCCCTGGCCACCAGCACGGGCACCAGCATCTGGCCGGTCACGTTGGTGGCGGTGCGCATCATGTCGATGATCCGGTCGATGGCCACGATATAGCCGATGCCCTCCAGCGGCAGGCCCGCGGTGGACAGAGTCAGGGTCAGCATGACGATGCTGGTCCCCGGCACCCCTGCGGTCCCCAGCGATCCCAGGACCGCCGTCAGTCCGATCAGGACATATTGCGTCACCGTCAGGTCGATCTTGAAATACTGGGCGATGAAGATGGCCGCGATGGCCGGATAGATGGCCCCGCAACCGTCCATCTTCACATTGGCCCCCAGCGGCACGGCAAAGGCGGCATAGGCCTGGGGCACGCCCAGACGCTCGACGGTCTGGCGCAGGGTGATCGGCAGTGTGCCCAGCGACGAGGAGGTGGCGAACGCCGTCTGCTGCGCCGCAAACGCGCCTCGGAAGAAGCTGCGCACCTTCAACCCGTGCACCTTCAGCAGGCCGGAATAGACGATCAGGATGTGGAACAGGCAGGCCGCATAGATGGCGAAGATGAACTTGCCCAAGGGCAACAGCGCCTCCCAGCCATAGCCCCCGACGACCGAGCCGATCAGGCCGAACACCCCGAACGGCGTCAGCTGGATCACCCAGCGGGTGATGCGAAAGATGATGGAGGCCCCTTCATCGACCAGCCTGCGCACACCCTGCGCCCGGTCACCCAGCGCCACCAGGGCCATCCCGACCAGGGCCGAGAAGAAGATGATCTGCAGCACCTTGCCTTCGCTCAGGGCCGCAAAGGGGTTTGTCGGCACGATCCCGATCAGCACCTCCAGCGGCGTAGGTATCTCCCGCGCCCGCACCTCGCCCAGCGGCAGGTTGGATAGCCCCATGCCTGGATTGATGATGTG
>NZ_JAEMRO010000132.1 GCF_016463295.1 Brevundimonas sp. | reverse complement strand
GGACGAAGAAGCTGCCGATGATCGAGGTCACCACGCAGATGCCGCAGATCGCCAGCGGCAACAGCATCATGGCTTCGACATAGGGCTGATCGCGAAAGAAGATGGCGGCCAGCACCATCGTCGCCACGGTCGTCACCGCATAGGTCTCGAAAAGGTCGGCGGCCATGCCGGCGCAGTCGCCGACGTTGTCGCCGACGTTGTCCGCGATGGTCGCGGCATTGCGGGGATCGTCTTCCGGAATGCCGGCCTCGACCTTGCCGACCATATCGCCGCCGACGTCCGCACCCTTGGTGAAGATGCCGCCGCCCAGACGCGCGAAGATGGAGATCAGCGAAGCGCCAAAGCCCAGCGCCACCAGACCGTCGATGACCTCGCGGCCCGTGCGCTCCAGGCCCAGGCCTTCGGTCAAAAGAGCGTAGTAGCCCGCGACGCCGAGCAGAGCCCCGCCCGCGACGAACATGCCGGTGATAGCCCCGGAGCGGAACGCCAGGTCCAGCCCCTTGGACAGGCTCTCGGACGCGGCCTGTGCGGTACGCACATTGGCCCGCACGGAGATCAGCATGCCCGCAAAGCCGGCCAGGCCGGACAGCACCGCGCCGATGACGAAACCTATGGCCGCATAGATGCCGATCAGGAAATAGGCGGCGATCAGGATCACGATCCCGACCATGCCGATGGTCATATATTGCCGCCGCAGATAGGCCGATGCGCCCTCCTGGATCGCGGCGGCGATCTCGCGCATCTTGTCGTTGCCGGTACTGGCCTTCATCAGCGCGGCGGTCTGGACAAGTCCGTAGAGGACTCCCAGCGCGCCTGCGGCGATGACCAGCCACAGATAGTTATTCATGGCGTTTCCAAACCCTGAGTGCATTGAGCGCCCGGATCCTTGGCGCGGCGGGCCTTTTGGCCTCTTCCGCCTTCCGGTCCCCCCGTGCGCGACGGACGCGGAACTGCGTCCTGTGGGGATTGCGTCGGAAGACTGGCAAATGCGTCAACAGGACGCAACCACTTACGGTGAACGGCGATCAGCCGGCGCGGACACCGGTACGACGACGGGGGGTCTGGCTGACGATCTCGACCCGCGCGACCTTGCCCCGCCCCGCAATGGTCGTGGCCGCCCGCATCAGGCTGGCCGCGACGGCAGCCCCATCCACGACTGTCCAGTTGTTCGCGACCGTGAAGGGCGTGCGATAGGCCGCGCGCACCAGGGCGTCGCGGAAATAGGGCTCCTTGACCCGCAGGGTCTCCGCCGTCGCGCCCGCACCAAGGTGCAGTCTCAGCGACACGAAGACATAGTTGCGGATGCGTCCCTCGGTGATCACTGGCAGGCCCACGCCAGCAATGCTCAGCGGCGCAGCGGTAGCGGGGGCATCCTCGCCGGCCATGGCCTCGCCCGCCAGTAGCCCGGCAGGCAGGACGGCGGAAGCAGCGATGAGGTCACGACGGCGCATGCCACCCTGATATCCGGCAGGGCTTGAGATTTCGTTTGCAGCCTAGCTGTGGGTGAACCCCGGCTTGGCCAGCGTCACGGCCTGCCCCTGATACCGCACCGACACGCCTGCGCCCGGCACGACCTGTCCGATGCGTGTCAGCGGGATATGTCGGCGATCCGCCTCGCGCCGCAGGGCCTCCTCGCTGGCGGCGGGTGCGGTGAAGGCGATCTCATAATCGTCGCCGCCGGTGACCAGTTTTTCCAACGCAGCCTGCGGATCGACTCTCTGCTCGAACCAGGCCTGACCCGCCAGCGACAACGGCGTTACCTCCAGGTCGATCTCCAGCCCGACCCCGCTGGCCGAGGCGATATGGCCCAGGTCCGCGATCAGACCGTCGGATACATCGACCGAGGCACTGGCCAGATCGCGGATCGTCGTGGCGAAATCCGTCTGGGGCATGGGTCGGCGATAGTGTTCGACCAGGGCGATGATCCGCTCCATCTCCAGCGACAGCTTGCCCTGCGCCGCCTGCAGGCCCAGCCAGCCGTCACCGATCGCGCCCGTGACCATGACCACATCGCCGGGCCTGGCTCCCGCACGTCCGATCGTTCGTCCCCTGGGCGTCCATCCCATCAGGGTCAGGGAGAAGCTGGCGGGCCCCTTGGTCGAGACCGTGTCGCCACCCAGCAGCAGAACCTCGAAGATCGCCTGATCGCGCCTCAAGCCGTCGACGAAGGCCTCGCGCTCGGGCCAGCCGCAGCGGTCGGACCAATGGCAGGCCAGCATATAGCCGAAGGCCTCCGCCCCTTTGGCCGCCAGGTCCGAAAGGTTCACCCGCAACAGCTTCTGCGCCACGGTGTCCAGAGGGTCGTCGGGCAGGAAATGCACCCCCTCGACCATCGCGTCCTTGGTCAGGACCAGATCGAAGCCGGGACGCGACGGCACCACGGCGACGTCGTCCTTCAGCTCCCTTCCCCATTCCGGATGAGCCAGGGGCGCGAACAGCCGCCGGATGGTTTCGAACTCACCGGCGACATCGACCGAGGGCATCAGGCCGCTCGAACGTCCCGCGCCACTCCGTCCAGGGCGGCGTTGACGAACTTGGCCTCGGCCTCGTCGAAGAAGGCCTTGGCCAGTTCGACATATTCGTCGATCACGATCTCGCGCGGCACGTCGGGGCGCGATTTCAACTCCCACGCCCCGGCGCGCAGCAGCGCCCGCAGCGTTGCGTCGAGACGCTCCAGCCGCCAGTTCGACGCCAGCCGCACCTTGACCGCCAGGTCGATCGCCGACTGCTCTCCGACAACACCGCGCACGATCTGGGCGAAATAGTCCTCGTCCGCCTCGGCCAGGGGCTCGCCCTCAATGTCGGCGTCGAAACGGTGGTTGGAAAATTCGGTGATGACAGTGTCCACGCCCTCGCCCGCCAGTTCCATCTGATACAGAGCCTGGACGGCGGCCAGACGCGCGACCGTGCGGGCCCGCCGCTGGCGACTGCTCAGCTGCGGCTCGGCATTGGCCTTCTGGTTCTCGGCCAGTTGTTCGAGGACGGATTGAATGCTGTTGGGCTGGGTCACGAGCCCAGTCCTACGCGAAGCCGCTTGCGCAGCGCAATCAGGTCCAGAGCCGCGCGGGCCGCGCCGCCGCCCTTGTCGCCCTCGCTGATCCGGGCGCGCGCCCAGGCCTGGTGCTCGTCCTCGGTGGTCAGGATGCCGTTGCCGATGATGATGCCCTTCAGGCCCAGATTGCGGATCCCCGCCGCCGACTGATCCGAGACAATCTCGAAATGATAGGTCTCGCCGCGGATCACACAGCCCAGCGCCACATAGCCGTCATAGCGCGGCGCGGTCGGATATCGGCCTGCCTCTTCGGCCAGGGCGATGACGGTCGGCACCTCCAGCGCGCCGGGCACGGAGACGACGTCGAACTGAACACCCTGTTCCCGCAGCGCATCCTTCGCCCCTTCCAGAAGGGCGTCGGCCAGATCGTCATAGAAGCGCGCCTCGACGATGAGGACGCGGATGGGTTCACTCAGGATTGGTCTTCTCCGTCCATACTGCGCCAGCCGACAATGCGCAGGCCATAGCCTTCCAGCGCGGTGGGATTGGGGCGGGTCGAGCTCATCACGATCATGTCGCGCACGCCCAGATCCAGCAGGATCTGCGCCCCCACGCCATAGTTCTTCAGCGACCGATCCGCCGCCTGCGGCCGGGGCACACCCGACAGCCGCTCGGCCAGGCCATGCAGGTCCGGATCGCGCAGGAAGACGGTCACGCCCGCCCCGTCATGATCCGAAATCGCCTTCAGCGCCTGGGGCACATAGTCCTGACGCGCCTCGACGTGACCCAGGATGTCGGCGGCGAAATCGACCTGGTGCATGCGGACCAGCGTCGGCTTGCCGGC
>NZ_JAEMRO010000131.1 GCF_016463295.1 Brevundimonas sp. | reverse complement strand
TCCGCATCGACACCGGCGTCTATGAAGGCGGCGAGGTCAGCCAGTTCTACGATCCCATGATCGCCAAGCTGATCGTCCATGCCGATACGCGCGAGGAGGCCGCCGGTCGCCTGGCCGTCGCCGCGTCGGAGGTCGAGGTCTGGCCAGTGAAAACCAATGCCGCCTTCGTCATGAAGTGCCTGGACCATCCCCGCTTCTTGTCGGGCGACGTGGATACCGGCTTCATTGCGGCGGAAGAGGACTTGTTGATCGCGTCCGGACCAGCAGAGCCCGTGATTGAGGATGCCAGCGACCTGCTGTGGCGGTCTAGAACCGTCAATCCTGAGGATGTTTGGGATTCTGACTACGGTACGTCCGGATTTCGTCTGAACGCGCACCCAAAGCTGGGACATACCTTCTTCATTGATGGTGCGAAGTTTCAGGGGCAAGACAGAAGCGGCCAAGCTGTAGTTGGCTACGGACCCGAGATCGACGGCGGGTTTGTCGTCTTCTATCAGGGCGAAGCTTATCAGGTTTCACGCCATGCTCCTCGCGGTGGTACCGGGGCGGGCACCGCCTCCGACGGCTCCCTCCGCGCCCCCATGCCCGGCAAGATCGTCGCCACCCCCGCCAAGGCGGGGGACACCGTCACCAAGGGCCAGCCGGTGATCGTGCTGGAGGCCATGAAGATGGAGCATGCGCTTGTCGCGCCGTTCGACGGCGTCGTCGGGGCCATCAACGCCAACGTGGGTGATCAGGTGGCAGCAGACGTCGTGCTGGCTACGGTCGAGGCGTCGGCCGGGTGAGCCAACCCACCCTGCACATGATCAAGCTCTGCGTCGGCGTGGCAAAAGTCGAGACGCTGGAGCGCCGTGTCGCCAAGGGCGACTGGCTGACCGTCCACACCCGCATGACGCCGAAGCGCGCGCAGGAACTGGAGGACGGCGGCTGCCTGTACTGGGTCATGAAGGGCTCGGTCACCTGTCGCATGCCCATCGCGGACATCACCACCAAGGGCGAGGGCAAGACCAGCATGTGCCACATCCGCCTGCACCCTGAAGTCATCCGCACCGCCCCCCAGGCCCGACGCCCCTTCCAGGGCTGGCGCTATCTGGAGCCCAAGGACGCCCCGCCCGACCTGTCCACCATGGACGCCGGTGACCTGCCCGACGACCTGGCCAAGAAGCTGAGGGAGATGGGGGCGTGGTAGTTGGGGACGAGGGATGAGGGATGAGGGATTAGGGAATGATCAGAGACTCACGCGATCATGTGGTGCGATGCCGATCTTCCCTCGTCCCTAATCCCTAATCCCTAATCCCTCGAACCTTTTCCATGCCCTCTCCCCGCTCCGACCGGCTTGAAGACGCCCTGCACCGCATCTTCGAGGGCGGGAAGAATACCCGCGCCAGCTGGTTTGCCCTGACCGGCGGGGAGATCCTGTTTGCAGAGAGCACCCCCGCCGACACCCTGTACCTGCTGCGTAGCGGGCGTCTGGGCGTCTTCCGCCGCGATGCGCATCACGACCGCCCACCCGAGTTCGTCGGCGTCATCCGCCCCGGCGAGCCTGCGGGCGAGATGGCCATGATGGCCGGCACGGAACACACCGCCGACGTCGTCGCCCTGCGCGACTGCGAAGTACTGGCCTTGCCACGCGACGCCTTCTTCGAAGCGGCGCGCAAGGAGCCCGACCTGATGGTCGAACTGTCGCGCCTGATGATCCAGCGGGCACGCGACCAACGCTCCGGCGGCGGCGAACCCAGCGTCTTCGGCTTCGTCTCCGCCCGCCCCCGGCCCATCCGCGCCTTCGTCGAGCGCATCGCCGCCGCCATCCAGGCTGCCGGCTTCACCTGCCAGGTCATCGACCATTCCGCCCTGACGTCTGCCGCCGACTGGTTCAGCCGCGTCGAGGATACCCACGACTACGTCCTGTATGTCGCCGAGCTGGACGAGCCCGCCTGGGCCTCATTGTGTGCGCGTCAGGTGGATCGGGTCTTCGTGGTCGGCAACGGCCTGCTGGCCCCGCCCAACCGTCCGATGCCGCATTCCGGGGTGCTGGACGCCCAGCGGCGGACCGACCTGATCCTGATGCGCGACCCCCGCATGCAGCGCCCCGCCAATACCGCCGCCTGGCTCGACGCCATCCAGCCAGGACGCTGGTTCCAGGCGGTGGAGGGGGCCGCTGACGATGCCGAGCGCATGGCCCGCGTCCTGACCGGCAGCGCGGTAGGCGTGGTCTTCTCCGGCGGCGGGGCCCGCGCCTATGCCCATATCGGTGCGCTGCGGGCGCTGCATGAGGCCAGGGTGCCGATCGACTTCGTCGGCGGCGCGTCCATGGGGGCGGTGATCGCGGCCGGGCCGGCCCTGGGCTGGCCGCAGGACGAGCTGGAGGCCCGCATTCGCCGGGCCTTTGTGGCCAAGAACCCCCTGTCCGACATCACCTTCCCCATGCTGGCCATGACGCGAGCGGCCAAGGTCGATCAGCTGCTGATCGACGCCTATGGCGACATGGATTTGGCCGATACGGTGCGGCCCTTCTTCGCCGTCTCCACCAATCTGACCAGCGGCAAGATCGAGGTGCATCGGCGCGGCATGATGCGCCGGGCCATGCGCGCCTCCATCGCCATTCCCGGCCTGCTGCCACCCATCGTCATCGACGGTCAGGTGCTGGTGGACGGAGCCGTGCTGAACAACCTGCCTACCGCCGTCATGCGCCAGATGAATGGTGGCCCGGTAATCGGCGTGGACATGTCCCAGGCGCGCGGCGTGGACCCTCAGGTGATCCTTCATCCGCCCTCGGTCTGGCGGTTCCTGGCGACCGGGGCTTGGCGTCGCGGCCCGCCCATCGTCTCCATCCTGATGCGCTCGGCGACCCTGACGACGGATGCCGAGATCGAGGTTTCGCGTGCGGCGACCGACATCCTCGTGCAGCCGAAGCCCGAGGGGACAGAAATTCGCGACTGGAAGAGCTACGAGCCGACGGTTCTCGTGGGCTATCAGGCCACGCGCGAAGCCTTGGCAAAGGTCGAAGGGCCGGTCACCGCGATGCGACGGCGCAAGGCAGACGTCTCTACGACGACCTGAACGCCTTCGCTTCAGCGACGCAGGCGGGGCACCATTATCATGGGCGAGAGCCTGTCCTCGGAGCCTTGCTCGAACGAGGGATGGTACCGCCTCTCAGGCTTGAACTGAGGACCTCCGGTTCCACAAACCGGCGCTCTAACCAACTGAGCTAAGGCGGCGCATCGACGCGAGGAAGGGTGTCTAGCGGCACCGAACGACGCGATCAAGCGGCGACGATCAAACAGCGCCTCTCACACAAAGAAAAACCCCGGAGCCGTTGGCTCCGGGGTCTTCCGATAGTCTGACGTCTGCCTCAGTCGCCCAGTTGGAACCGGACGGTGTAGCGGACGGTCGCACCTTGAGCGGCACCATCGACGGTACGGGGCGAAACCCGCGAACGACGAGCGGCGGCCAACGCAGCCTGGCCGAAGCCGGCACCGCTGGGCGTCTCCGAGGCAATCTGGCAGTTTGCCAGAGAGCCGTTGGGCTGCACGGTGCAGCTGACCACCACGCTGCCGCTTTCGATACCGCGGCTCTGGGCCCGTTCCGGGAACTCAGGCGCAGCCTGGCGGGCCCAGGTCGGGTTGGTGATCACCGAAGGACGCGGCGGAGCAGGTACAGGAGCCGGTTCCGGCGGCGTGCGGGTGATGACCGCAGGACCCGCAACCTCGATCCGATCTTCCTTCTTCGTCGTCTCGATGTTCACAGCCGGGGGCGGCGGTGGCGCATTCGGAACGATGACCGGCGGACGGATCTGCAGCTTGGGCGGCGGAGGCGTGTCCGGCGGAGGCGGAGGCGGAGGT
>NZ_JAEMRO010000010.1 GCF_016463295.1 Brevundimonas sp. | reverse complement strand
CGCTGGTGGTCAACTCCAGCCAGGGCGGCGGAACCAAGGACACCTGGGTGCTGGACGTCTGATGCTCTCGAGAACCGCAGACAGCCTGTACTGGACCGGCCGCTATATCGAGCGGGCGGACTTTCTCGCCCGCATTCTGGAGGCCACGCTGCGCCTCGCCGCCATTCCAACGCGCGGCGATGGCGACGCCGAAACCGTTTGGGCCAGCGCGCTGGCCTCTGCCGGAGCGCCCAAGGCGCTGGGCCGTTCGCCGACCGAAAAGTCGGTGCGGGAGTTCCTGGCGTTTTCGACGCTGAACTCGTCCTCCATCACCTCCTGCATCACCCGCGCGCGCACCAATGCGCGTTCGGTCCGCACGGCCCTGACGGTTGAGCTGTGGGAGGCGATCAACGGGGCCTGGAACGGTCTGGCCGACCAGGGCCAGCCGACGCGCCGCGACGACTTCGTGCATTTTCTGGAATGGGTGAAGACCGTCACCCTGTCGGTCGAGGGCGCGACCAGTCGCACCATGCTGCGCGGCGACGCCTACTACTTCCTGCGGCTGGGCGCGGCGATCGAGCGGGCCGACAACACCGCCCGTCTGCTGGACGTCAAATACCACCTGCTGCTGCCCGAAGGCGAACGGGTCGGTGGCCAGCTCGACTATTTCCAGTGGACTACCCTGCTGCGGGAGGTCTCGGCCCTGACGGCCTATCGCTGGGTCTATCGCGACTCGGTCAAGCCGTGGCTGGTGGCCGACCTGCTGGTGCTGAACCGCCAGATGCCGCGGTCGCTCGCCAGCTGCCAGGCCTCGATCGTCCGCTATCTGGAGCGGCTGTCATCCGACTATGGCCGTCGCGGCCCGGCCCAGCGGCTGGCGCAGGAGCGGATGCGCGCCTTCGACGGGGCCAATATCGACGCCATTTTCCAGTCCGGCCTGCACGAATACATCCAGTCGTTCCTGTACGAGAACGGCCGACTGGGTCAGGCCATCACCGACCAGTATCTGAGCTGATCCAGACCCATGCGTATCCGGATCGACCACTCCACCACCTATTCCTACGACCGCGCCGCGCGGTTCATCATCCAGACGCTGCGCCTGACACCGCGCACGTCCGAGAGCCAGACCGTGCGCGGCTGGCGGATCGAGACCGACGTGGACGCCCGCCTGCGTCAGTCCGAGGACGCCTTCGGCAACATCGTCCACGCCCTCTATACCGAACAGCCGACCAGCAGCCTGACGGTGCGGGTGACGGGCGAGGTGACCACGGTCGATACCGCCGGCGTCGTGCGCGCGGGCCATGAGCAGCTGTCGCCCATCGTCTACTTACGCGACACGCCCCTGACCAAGCCGGACAAGCTGATCGCGGTCTTCGCCTCCGAATTCAAGGCGCACCCGCCGCTGGAGCGGATGCACCGTCTGATGGCCGCCATCCATGGCTCGGTCGCCTTCGAAGTCGGGGTGACCACGCCAACCCACACAGCCGCCCAGGTTCTGGCCCTGGGGCGCGGCGTCTGTCAGGATCATGCCCACGTCTTCGTCTCCGCCGCGCGTTCGATGGGGGTGCCGGCGCGCTATGTCTCCGGCCACTTCCTGCGCCGCGACCGCGAGGATCAGGAGGCCGCCCATGCCTGGGCCGAGGCCTGGATCGAGGGTTTCGGCTGGGTCGGCTTTGATCCCGCCAACGGCGTCTGTCCGACCGACCGCTATGTGCGCGTGGCCGTGGGTCTGGACTATCTGGGGGCCGCCCCCGTGCGCGGCACCAGCTATGGCGGACGCGGCGAAAAACTGGCGGTGCAGCTGACCGTGCGTGATGCCGACATGCAACAGGGCCAGCAGCAGGCATAGGCTATCGCGTGACAGGGGGATGACGGTCGCGCGAATCGGCTAGTGTCACTCAGCCGACTTTGGGGCGTCGCAGGACGGGGATCCGGTGACTTATTGCGTAGGCATGCTGGTCGAAGAAGGCCTGGCGATGATCGCCGACACCCGCACCAATGCCGGTGTGGACAACATTTCGTCCTACAAGAAGCTGCACGTCGTCAATCAGCCGGGCGAGCGGGTGCTGGGCGTCTGCACCGCCGGCAATCTGTCGGTCACCCAGACGGCGCTGGCCATGGTGCGCGACGGGGTCAATCTGCATGTCGGAGAACCGCTCGAGACGCTGGAGACAGCGCCCAGCCTGTTTCGCTGCGCCCAGCTTCTGGGCCACGCCCTGCGCGAAACCCGCATGTCCATCGCCCCGGCCATGGAGGCCGACAGCCTGAACACCTCCGCCTCCATGCTGTTGGGCGGCCAGATCGCGGGCGGCGAGATGGGGCTGTATCTGATCTACAGCCAGGGCAATTTCATCGAGTGTGGCCTGGACACCCCTTTTCTGCAGATCGGCGAGCTGAAATACGGCAAGCCCATTCTGCAAAGCGGCCTGTCATCCGACACGCCCCTGGCCACGGCGGTCAAGCTGGGCCTGATCTCCTTTTCGACGACCATGCGATGCAATGTCGGGGTCGGTTCGCCCTTCGACATGCTGACCCTGCGGCGGGGCTATCTGAGCGGGGACGAGCGGCGGATCGACAAGGATGACGCCTATTTCACCGACCTGCACGAACAGTGGACGCGCGCCCAGACGGCAGCGCGCCGCTCCATGCCCGAACCGCCCTGGATGACAGGTCAGGTCTAGCCGCTCAGGCTGGCTGTCACGCCGTATTGCTCGAACTTCTGACAGCCGGGGGCTTTCGCAGGCGCAAAAATCCGCTCGACTTCCGCAGGGTCATCACGGAATGTTACAGGCTCGGATCGGAGAGCCTGCCATGCCCATGACGTCACGCGCTGGATTGCAGGTCGACGACGCCCTGACCGCCTTCATCGAGGGCGAAGTGCTCCCCGGCCTGGGCATCGAGGCCGAAGGCTTCTGGTCCGGCGTGGCTGATCTGTTCGGCTGGGCAGCACCCGAGAATCGGCGACTGCTCGCCGTGCGCGACGCCCTGCAGCAGCGCATCGATGATTGGAACCGCGAGCGGCGCGGGCAGCCGTACGATGTCGCAGCCTCGCGCGCATTTCTGACCGACATCGGCTATCTGGTGCCGGAGCCGGAAGCCTTCACCGTCGATCCGCAGAATGTCGATGCCGAGGTGGCGACCCTGGCCGGGCCACAGTTGGTGGTGCCGATCCTGAACGCGCGCTTCGTCCTCAATGCCGCCAATGCGCGGTGGGGCAGTCTGTATGATGCGCTCTATGGCACCGATGCCCTGGGCGATACGCCGCCCGCAGGCCCTTATGATGCGGCGCGGGGCGCACGGGTCGTGGCCCGGGCGAAAGCCTTCCTTGATGAGGCCGTGCCGCTGGCCGAAGGCCGCTGGGCCGATCTGACCGATCCGCACCAGGGCATCGCGATCCGCCACCCGGAACAATATGTCGGTCACAGCGAACGGGGCCGCCTGTTCCGCCACAACGGCCTGCATATCGAGGTGGTGTTCGACCCGACCCATCCGATCGGCGCGACCGATCTGGCGGGCATCGCCGATGTCATCCTGGAATCCGCCCTGTCGACCATCGTGGATCTGGAGGACTCAGTCGCGGCCGTCGACGCCGCCGACAAGGTCGCGGCCTATCGCAACTGGCTGGGCCTGATGAAGGGCGATCTGGTCGAGACCTTCGACAAGGGCGGTCGGTCGATGACGCGGGCGCTGAACCCAGACCGCGTCTTCACGGCACCGGACGGCTCGACCGTGACCCTGCCGGGCCGGGCCCTGCTGTTCGTACGCAACGTCGGCCATCTGATGTCGACGCCGGCGGTGCGTCTGGCCGATGGCAGCGAGGCTCCCGAGGGCGTGCTGGACGCCATCGTCACCAGCCTGATCGCCCTGCACGATCTGAAGGGGCAGGGGGCGTTCCGCAACAGCCGGGCCGGCTCGATCTATATTGTCAAACCCAAGATGCATGGGCCGGAGGAGGCCGCCTTCACCGACCGGCTGTTCGATGCAGTCGAGGATTTGATCGGCGTCCCGCGCCACACGATCAAGGTCGGGGTGATGGACGAGGAGCGTCGCACCTCCGCCAATCTGGCCGCCTGCATCCATGCGGTGAAGGACCGGATCGTCTTCATCAACACGGGCTTTCTGGACCGGACGGGCGACGAGATACACACCGCCATGCAGTACGGCCCGGTGGTGCGAAAGGGTGACATCAAGTCCGCCGCCTGGATC
Organism: Brevundimonas sp.; assembly: GCF_016463295.1. Classification (GTDB taxonomy): domain Bacteria; phylum Pseudomonadota; class Alphaproteobacteria; order Caulobacterales; family Caulobacteraceae; genus Brevundimonas. The sequence goes on along the minus strand of NZ_JAEMRO010000010.1, from coordinate 52,921 downwards.
GCGGCCTATGAGGCGCGCAATGTCGCCATCGGCCTGAAGCACGGGCTGTCCGGACGCGCCCAGATCGGCAAGGGCATGTGGGCGGCGCCCGACCGCATGGCCGACATGCTGGACCAGAAGGCGGCGCATCCCAGGACAGGGGCCAATACCGCCTGGGTGCCGTCACCCACGGCCGCGACCCTGCATGCCCTTCATTATCATCAGACGGATGTGTTCGCCCTGCGTGAGGAGATCGCGACCCGTCAGACGCCCGACCTGGACCTGCTGCTGACGCCGCCGCTGGCTGAGGGCCGGAACTGGTCGGAGGCCGAGGTCACCGAGGAACTGGACAACAATGCCCAGGGCCTGCTTGGCTATGTCGTGCGCTGGATCGACCAGGGTGTCGGCTGTTCCAAGGTGCCCGATATCCACGACATTGGCCTGATGGAGGACCGCGCGACGCTGCGGATTTCGTCCCAGCACATGGCGAACTGGCTGTTGCACGGCGTGTGCACGCGCGATCAGGTCGAGGCGGCGCTGCTGCGCATGGCGGCCAAGGTCGATGCACAGAATGCGGGCGACCCACTCTACCGCCCGATGGCCGCCAACCCCGACGCCGGCCTGGCTTTCCAGGCCGCGCGCGCCCTGGTGTTTGAAGGCGTCAATCAGCCGAACGGCTATACGGAGCCGCTGCTGCATGCCTATCGGCTTAAGGCGAAGGAAGTGGGAGGCAGCGGGCAACAGGCAACGGGCAACTGAGGGCAGGGTGCATCATCGACGAGAGTTCAACCCTGCTGTCTGCTGCCTACTGCCCGTTGCCTCCTATTCGCTGCCCGACCGCCACAGATTGTTGGTCAGCGGCTCGATCAGATAGGCCAGAGCGGTGCGCTTGCGCAGCAGAACGACCACCTCCACCGGGGCTCCGGGCCGGATCGTTTCGGCGGCCCGGCCCAGTTTGGCCAGCTCCTCGGCCGGCACGACGATCTCGACGCGAAAGAAGCTGGCACCGGTCTGTTCGACCGTGAAGCTGTCGGCTGAAATGCGCGTCACCCTGCCATAGATGATCGGCGGATTGCTCTCGCGCAGACCGGGGAATTTCACCTCGGTCTGTTGCCCAGGCCTCAGGTTATCGACGTCGTTGGGGCTGATCTGGGCCACGATGACTTGCGACGCCTCGCTTGGCACGACCTCCATCAGGGTCTGGCCGGGCTGGATCACCCCGCCTTCGGTAAAGATGGTCAGGCCCACGATCTGGCCCGACGCCGGAGCGCGGACCTCGCTGCGGGCGATCTGCGCGCGCAGTTCGGTCAGGCGCGGACGGAGCTCGTTCAGTTGCACGTCGATCAGACGAAACTGCTCGGCCACGTCTTCGCCCAGCTTGGTTGACACGCCGGACATCTCCAGACGCGCCTGGCCGATGGCTTCACGCGACTGGGCGACCTGCGCTCGCAAGGCCCCCTGCTGGCCCTCCAGCTCCGATGCCGCGCGCTCAAGGGCGCGAACCCGGGTTTGCGGTGCATAACCCTGCGCTGCCAGGCTGCGCATGCCGGTCAGCTCTTCCTGGATCAGGCGCTGCTGCTCGATGTTGGCGGCGATCTGGCGCTGGTAGCCGATGATCTGTTCGTTCAGCTGATTGACCCTCTGGCCCAGAACCCCGGTCTCGGTCGAACGGCCGGTGCGGCGGGCGTTGAACTGCGCCTGCTGGATACGCAGCGATTCCTGGGCGAGCGCCGCGTCGTCGGCATCGAGGCCCGCGAACTCCTGCGGCGTCGGGATGGCCGCCAGCCCGTCGCGCTCCGCGACAAGCCGTGCCCGTTGGGCCAGCAGGGCATAGACCTGACCGGCCACGCCGCGCTCTGTCGCTGTCAGTTCGCCGGTGCCGACGCGCAACAGGACCTGCCCCTGACGGACGGTGTCGCCCTCCTCGACCAGCAAGGCGCTGACCACGCCGCCGTCGCGATGCTGGACCGCCTGGCGATTGCCGGACACGGCGACCGACCCTTGCGCAAACGCGCCCTGGTCCAGTGGCGCGAAGGCGGCCCAGCCCAGAAAGATCACGAAGAAGGCCACGATGATCGCTCCGCCGATCATCAGCTCGCGACGCGGCGCGTCGGTGACGGCCATCGGCTCCGTCGCAACCGGTTGCGACGGTGGTGCGGCGGTGGCTTCGGGCGAGACCTGGGTCATGACGGTCGCGGTCCGGGACGCGGTTGCTGCAGCTGTTGCGTCTGGGCGGTCGGCTGCTGCGGCTGGCTGGCCGGTGGGGTCGGACGACCGGCATCGGCCCGCATCTTCGCCAGCACTTCCTCGCGGGGGCCTTCCTGCTGGACCATGCCGTCCCGCATGACCAGCAGGCGATCGACGCGGGCCAGCACACCCGCCCTATGCGCGATCACGACCACGGCGGCCCCGCGCGCGGCCGCGCCCAGTATCGCCTGCATCAAAGCGGACTCGCCTTCCTGGTCGAGGTTGGAGTTCGGCTCATCCAGAACCAGAAGGACGGGCTCGCCATACAGGGCGCGGGCCAGGGCCACCCGTTGCGCCTGACCGGCCGACAGCCCCTGGCCAAAGGGGCCCAGCACCGTGTCATACCCCTTGGGCAGGCGCAGGATCAGCTCATGCGCCCCCGCCGCCATCGCCGCCTTCACCGCGCCCGCATCGGCCACCTCGGGCGCGACGCCCGTTGCCGTGGCAAAGCGCGATATGTTGTCCTTGATCGAGCCCGCGAACAGGCTGGGCACCTGGGGCAGATAGCCGATGTGTTGGGCCAGATCGTCGCCCTCGCGCGCATCGTACTCGGCCCCGTCCAGGCGGATGGCCCCGGCCTGGGGCTTGAAGGCCCCGGCGACGACGCGCGCCAGGGTGGTCTTGCCTGAGCCGCTGGCCCCGACGATGCCCAGGGTCTGGCCGGGTTGCAAAGCGAACGACACCGCCCGCAGCTGTGGCGTTTCGGTGTCGGGAAATTTCACTGTGATACCCTCGACCTGCAGCCGGCCGCGCGGGGCGGGCAGGGCGGTTCGTTCCCGCTCGACGCCCGCCGTATTGGAGAACAGATCGGTCAGGGTCTTCCAGCTGGCCACACCCTGCACCAGGCTGGGCCAGACGCCGACCAGCAGTTCGATCGGCGCCACGGCCCGGCTCAGCAGGACCGAGGCGGCGATGATCGAGCCGGGTGTAATGTCCCCCTTGATGGCCAGATAGGCGGCCAGGCCCAAGGCCGCCGATTGCATCACAAGCCGCAGGAATTTGATCCCCCCCGAATAGCGTCCACCGGCCAGCTGGGCATCGGCCTGGGCGGCGGTGGCGTGCTGGCGCTGATGGATCTGACGGGCGATGGAGGATTGCCGCATGCCCAGTGCGCGCACCACCTCGGACTGGCCGGCGATGCTTTCCTGGGCGGAATAGGCGTGGTTCTGGGACTGGATGGCCTTGTTCAGCCGCGGTCGGGTGTCCCGCTCGTTCAGCCAGGCCAGGATGAACAAGATGATGCCCCCGACCAGCGTCAACACCCCGATCAGCGGGTGCAGCAGGAAGCAGCAGGCCAGATAGATCGGCGTCCACGGCGCATCGAACAGGGCCAGCATGCCCTGACCGCCGATGGCCCCGCGCACGGTGTCGAACTCGCGCAGGGCATGGGTGTTCGGCGTCTTGGACTGCAGGTCCATGACCCGGGACAGCACCTTGCCCGACAGCATCCGGTCCAGCCGCAGGCCGGCTCTCAGCATCAGCCGACCGCGCAGCCAGTCCAGTCCCGACAGGGCCGCGAGCGCAAACAGGGCGACGACCGTGATCAGTACCAGGGTGGTCAGCCCGCCGGTCGGCACCACCCGGTCATAGACCTGCATCATGTACAGGGTGGGGGTCAAATACAGCAGATTGACCAAGGCCGAGAACACCGCCGCCCAGACAAAATGGGTCCGGCACGCCTTCAGCGCCTCGGCCAGGGGCTCCGTGCCCGGTTTGCTGGGAAGCAGGTTCTTGAACACGAGGGCGGGTGTCGTCCTGAGCGAATGGTCAAACATTTTAGCGCGTAGCGACGATCACGGATAGCCGCGCACCGGTCAGCAACGAAGCACCGTCGCTCATGGATGCGCGACGCCGCCCCGAAGCCCCATTTGACATCCTCATACAGTGTGTGGCACATACTGTACGCCACACACTATGTGGCGTAGCTGGGTAGCTCTGCGATGCCGGACGGCACCGACATTTTCGAAACCATGCGGCTGGAGCTACGACGCGGTTCTCTGGTTCTGGCCGTGCTGGCCTGCCTGCGGACCGAGCGCTACGGCTACAGCCTGCGTCAGGCGCTGGCGGCGGATGGGCTGGAGATGGAGGAGAGTACTCTCTACCCCCTGCTGCGCCGGCTGGAGAGCCAGGGTTTGCTGGATAGCGAGTGGCGCGAGGAGGAGAAGCGAAAGAAGCGCTTCTATCGCCTGTCGCCGCAGGGCGTGACCCTGCTGGCCTCGCTGACGGACGAATGGCGGGGCATCAACGCCTCGCTCGACAAGATTCTCTGACATTTCCGATCTGGAGGGGACCGAGATGGACCTGATCGACCACTATCTGAACGCCGTCGCCGCCCAACTGCCGCAAGGCGAACGGGACGACATCGTCGCCGAGCTGCGCGATCTGATCCTGAGCCGGTTCGAGGCCAAGGAGGAGGAATTGGGTCGCGCCCTGACCGACGCGGAGCGCGAGGCGATCCTGCGCGAAATCGGTCATCCCCTGGTGGTCGCCGGTCGCTATCGCAAGGGTGCGCAATCCCTGATCGGGCCCGAACTGTTTCCCTGGTGGCTGTTCGCGGTCAAGGCGGGCCTGATGCTGATGGTGGCGATCCAGGTCATCGTAGCGGTCATCCACATTGTGACCGCCAGCAGCGATGTGGGGCAGGCCATCAGCCAGGCCATTAACGGCGTGATCGAGGGCGGGCTGTTCATCATCGGCGCGGCCACCGTCGCCGGCGCCCTGTTCGAACACTATGGCTACAGGCCCGGATTCATGACGAGCTGGCGGGTCAAGGACCTGCCGGTGTATAATCTGTCGGATCCCGACCGCTGGAGCGAGACGCTGCAGGGCCGGACAGGCCAGGCGACATCCGGACAAGCCGCGCGGTCGTCCAGCGGCGTGTGGCGCGCCCAATCGCTGAAAGGACGCTGGCCCGGTGGCGAGGCCGTGTTCAGCATCATCGCCTTGCTGTTTTTCATGTCCTGGTGGAGCGGCCTCTGGTCCGTGTCGGGTCTGGACTCGATCGCGATCACGGATGGGCGGGCCCAGGTTTTCGCCTCCCCCATCTGGCAGGCGAACTTCGTGCCGATCATGCTTCTGGCCATCGGCCAGTTGTGGATCGAGACGATCCGCCTGTTCCGGCCACAGTGGGTCCGGTTCCGCGCGGGTCTGGAGGTCATCGCGTCGGGTGTGGCCCTGGCCATCGTCTGGACCATCTTCCAGTACGGCCACTGGTTCACGCTGACGGAGAAGGGCGCGTCCGTGCGCATCGCCGGCGACTGGGCGCTGCTCGACTTCGATCGCCTGCGGGCCATGAGCGACAGCGCGCGCGATCTGATCGGTGCCGGCAGCACTTTGTCGCTGATCCTGACCTGGGTCGGGGTGGCGGTGATGATCTCGCTGGTGTTCTCGATCGGACGCCACCTGTGGCGGGTGGTCCGGGGCTAAGGGCCTCCACCGCCATGTCCGAAAACCGCGAGACATTCGAACGGTCGGATTGCATTCTGGCGGCATGGACAACGTCGTCGCCCCTCTGGATCAGGACGCCTGCTATCGCGCGGTGTTGACGCGCGATGCGCGGTTCGACGGGCGGTTCTTCAGCTGCGTAAAGACGACTGGCATCTACTGCCGTCCGGTCTGTCCGGCCCGCACACCGCGGCGTGAGAACATGACCTTCGTCGCCAGCGCGGCGGCGGCAGAGGAGGCGGGATTTCGGGCCTGTTTGCGCTGTCGGCCCGAGACGGCCCCCGACATGGGGGCCTGGCGCGGCACCTCCAATACTGTCAGCCGGGCCCTGGCCCTGATCGAGGCGGGCGCGCTGGACGACGGTGATCTGGAGCAACTGGCCGGGCGGCTGGGCGTCGGTGAACGCCATCTGCGCCGCCTGTTTCGACAGCATCTGGGGGCCGCCCCGGTCAGCGTGGCCCAGACCCGGCGCGTGCTGCTGGCCAAGGCCCTGATCCATCAGACGGACCTGACGATGGCCGAGGTGGCACTGGGCTCGGGCTTCGGCAGTGTGCGCCGGTTCAATGAGACGTTCCAGGCCCTGTACGATCGTCCGCCCTCCAGCCTGCGCCGTCATGGTGCGCGGCCGCGCGATGACGGCATTCGGCTGAGCCTGCCCTATCGGCCACCCTATGACTGGAGGACAATGCTGACGGTCTTGCGGACGCGGGGCGACACGGTCGAAGGCGAGCGCTGGTCGCGACGGCTAACTCAGGCGACCGACGGTGCCGAGGGGCAGGTTTCGGTCCGGCCTCTCGAACCTGATCGCGTCGAGGTGCGTCTTGCGGTCAGCGATCTACGGGCCGTGCCCGGGATTCTGGCCCGCGTGCGTCGCGTCTTCGACCTGTCGGCCGACCCGGAGGCGATCGGCCGCGACCTCTCACGCGATCCGGTTCTGGCACCATTGGTTCAGCAGCGACCGGGCCTGCGCCTGCCGGGCCAGTGGATCGACGACGCCATCGACCCGCCCAGCGACCGTCTGCACGACGAGACCCTGCGAACGCGCGCCGGGACCTGGCGACCCTGGCGGGCTTATGGCGCGCTACACCTGAACATGGCCGGCTTGGCCGCTGCCGATCTGTTGGAGAGTGACGATGCCAAAGACGCCGCCTGAAAGGCTGACACTCATCCTTGACCGCATCGACACACCGGTCGGACAGGTCCTGCTGGTCACCGATGCGGACGGGGTCGTGCGAGCGCTCGATTTCCATGATTTCGAGCCGCGTATGCGGCGGCTCCTGGCTCGGCACTGCGGAGCCTTCGAACTGGTGGAACGCAAGGCACCTGCTGAGGTTCGCGATGCCGTCCTGAGTTATTTCAGCGGCGAGGCCAGAGCTTTGGACCAGGTGAAGACACGCACGGCTGGCACGGCGTTTCAGCGTGCCGTCTGGTCTGCCTTGCGGGCAATTCCTCCAGGCCAGACCCGCACCTATGCCCAGATCGCTCAGACCGTGGGCTCACCCCGCGCCGTGCGGGCGACCGGCATGGCCAACGGCCAGAACCCCATCGCCCTGATCGTGCCTTGCCATCGGGTCATAGGCGCGAACGGGACATTGACCGGCTATGCGGGCGGCGTTGAGCGCAAACGCTGGTTGCTGGCGCATGAGTGCACGATACTGCCTTGAGCCTTGACGGCGTTCTGCCCCGGGCATCAACTTGACCTCATCACGAGGGGGCTGAGCATGAAGATCACTGGTGCAACTTTTCTGGTCAGCCTCGCCTTGGCCGTTACGCCTGCATGGGCCGGTTCTGACGATGATTGGGAACTGGCGCATGATCCCAGTCAGGAACTGACGATGGCCGCTGTACGATACGAGGGTGGACAGGCCATTGTTGCGCAGTGTCAGCGCGGACGTCTGGTCGTCATGATCACGGGTCTGCCGCCACACGAAGACTTGTTACGGCTGACGGCGAAGCGGGCGGATGGTCGCTCGGCGACGCAGATATGGGCCCCTGTAGCTGGGCCCGGGGCGTTTCGCAGCGCTTCACCGGCAAGAGAGGCCCGCTTCATGCGTGGCGGCGGGGCGTATTCCGTCCGCTCCGCCACTGAGGCTGGCGCAACCGTGCTCGCGACATTCGATCTGCCTGCTCAATCAGCGAATCTAGACCGAGTGCTCACGGACTGCGGTTGGGCGCTGGAAGATGACCGTGATTTGCTTGAGGAAGCCGACGTAACGCTTGATTCTCCCAACGCCCGAAGCGAACGCCCTACGTACCGCCTGCCGTCGGTCCCAGAGCGCGAGGTCAGCTGCGTGGTCCGAGAAATGCGGTTCCAAGATTGCAGAGCAGACCATCCCCCGTCGCAACGAACGTCGAATACGAGGTCCTTGATACGTGCGGTTCAGGGGGAGCGCGCCTATGTGCCCCTTGGCGCGGATCCCCAATCGGCAGAGGGGAAGGTCTTTCGCATCATTGCCAGCAACCAACTCCTCGTAGTCGTCAGCCGCTAACAGTTCAGTAAGCGTCTCGTCGCCTCACGTGATGGCTGCGGGCTCTGCGACCGGAATGTGATCGCAACTTTTTCAGGACCGATTGACGAACACGGTGACGAAGGTGTTCCAGGCCGTGTTCCATTCCGCCTTCTGATCGGCCCCCGTTCCAGTCGCGACGCACAGTTCGGTGTTCTGTGCCGTCGGTGCTCGGGTGCAATCCCAGCCCGGCAAAGCCCCGGAGTGGCCGATCAGGGCGACGCTGACGATGCGGTCGCTCACGATACCGGTCAGGACCTCCAGCCGACCACCGCCGTTCGGATCGCGTGGCCAGACGCAGTAGCGGTCGAAGGGCAACTCCGGACCCTCTGAGTCCGGGCCAAGGTCCGCACAATCATCCGGGCCATAGAGGAACGCGGACAGGCGTGCCCCTTCACCCGATGTCACAGACAATCCCTGCGGCGCAGCAGCCAGCGCCCGGATCAGTTCCGGCACAGCCTTGGCCGGAGCTTGCGGTGCGACCGGGGTGCCGGAGGCGGAGGCGGCTGCTGGCGCATCCACGACCTCGACTGCAACTGGCGCGCTTGGCGCATTTTTCGAGGGTGGAGGCGAGCAGGCCGTGGTCGCCAAGGCCGCTACAGAGACCAGCAGAAGGTCGAGGGGTCGCAGGGGACGGCGCATGACAAGTTTCCAGAGCACTGATTGCCGGTACGCTAACCGACGTATTCCGAAGCCCGCAACCGATCAAAGCTGACGATTGCTGCATGCAGCATCGTCCACAAATCTCTTGATTCCCGCCGCGCCAGGCCTACATTGCTCCTGCTTATGCTAAATATGAGCATAAGCCCGCGAGGAGGCGGATATGGCGGACGGTATGTTTGGGTTGTCGGACGAACTTGCGCGCGAGACCGCGCCCGTCTGGGCCAAGGTCAAGGACCATGTCACGCCGATGGAGTGGCCCGCACAGGCTGCCCTGATCCACGAGATCAACCAGCTGAAGCGCGAGCGGGACGCCGTCATCCTGGCCCACAACTATATGACGCCCGAGATTTTCCACGGTGTCGGCGACTATGTCGGCGACAGCCTGGGCCTGGCCAAGGAGGCGGCGCGCTCGACGGCGAAGATCATCGTCCAGGCCGGCGTGCACTTCATGGCCGAGACGTCCAAGATTCTGTCGCCGGACAAGACAGTGCTGATCCCCGACCTGCGCGCGGGTTGTTCGCTGGCGGCGTCGATCACGGGGGCGGATGTGCGGCTGATCAAGCAGCGCTATCCCGGCCTGCCGGTCGTCACCTATGTGAACACCACCGCCGATGTGAAGGCCGAGACCGACATCTGCTGCACCAGTGCTAATGCCGTTCAGGTGGTTGAGTGGGCGGCGAAGGAATGGGGCGTCGACCGCGTTATCCTGATCCCCGACGAATTCCTCGCGCGCAATGTAGCGGCCCAGACGACCGTCGGCATCATCGCCTGGCAGGGGCGGTGCGAGGTGCACGAGCGGTTCACCGCCGCCGACATCGCCGAGATGCGCGCCGCCTATCCCAATGCTGAAATCCTGGCCCATCCGGAATGCCCGGAAGAAGTGCTGTCGGCTGCTGACTTCGCCGGCTCGACCGCCGCCATGACCGACTATGTCATGCAGCGTCAGCCCAAGCAGGTCGTGCTGATCACCGAATGCTCCATGGCGTCCAACATCAAGGGCGACGTGCCCGGCGTGGACTTCATCGGCCCGTGCAACATGTGCCCGCACATGAAGCGCATCACGCTGGAAAACATCCGCGACTGCTTGGTCAATCTGCAGTTCGAGGTGACGGTGCCCGAGGACATGGCCGAGCGCGCGCGCCTGGCGGTGCAGCGGATGGTCGATCTGCCGCCGCCGGTGGTGCCCGCCCGCTACGACCTGTTCAAGGCGCGTCACCATGTGGCGGTGGAGCTGATCTGATGGGGCGGGTGAGGCCGATCGTCAGGAGCGGCTTGCGGTCGGTACGCGCTAGGGCCAGTTCGCAGCCATGACCGACACCAACACCCCCCGCCCGCGCGGCCCCTGGGACCCGCGCCCTGACGAGCCGAAAGCCGTCGAAACGCCCGCGCCCGCTGCGCGCGGCACCGTCGAAGCCCCGCTGGACAAGGGCCAGCACCCGGCCTGGGCGTTGATCTCGACCCTGCTGTTGGGTGGTTTCATCTGGTGGGTCAGCGGCAGCTGGGTCGTGGCTCTGGCGGCGATCTTTGGCCTGTTCGTCCACGAATACGGGCATGTGCTGGCCATGAACGCCGTCGGCATGGGCCCGGCCCGCATCTACATCATTCCCTTCCTTGGCGGCCTGGCCAAGGGTCAGCGGATGCCGGTCAGTGAATGGCACGGCGTGCTGGTGTCGCTGGCGGGTCCGGCCTTCGGCCTGTTCGCCGCCATTCCGTTTTTCGCCCTCTATCTGACCGTCGGCGGTAGCGAATGGCTGCTGGCGGCGACGGTGATCGCGGCGATCAATCTGGTCAATCTGGCCCCAGCTCCGCCGCTGGACGGCTCCAAGGCCATCGGACCGGTGCTGGCGCGCATCCATCCGATGCTCGAACGGGTCGCGATGATCGCAGTGGGTGCTCTGGTCGTCTACTGGGGCTTTGTGACGGGCCGCTGGATCCTGGCCGCCTTCCTCGCTATCGCCCTGTACGGCCACCTGCGTCGCGGAGCCTGGCGTCCGGAGGGCCGTCAGCTGACGGTCAAGGAAGCGGTCATGAGCGTCGGCCTGTTTATTGCCACCGGCGTGGCCTGTGCCGCTGTGGGGGTCGCGGCGCTTATGCCTCTTGCCGAAGGCTCGCTGCCTGAGGCCCTGCGCATCGCCGGGGCCTATCTGGGCATCCGCAGTTGAGCCGCATCCATCACGACGGGCCTCTGGTCATTGGCGGAGGTCTGGCGGGCCTATCCGTTGCGCTTGAGGCCGGGCCGCGACCGGTTCTGGTGGTCACGCCCGCGCCTCTGCTTCAGGCCTCGTCCTCGGCATGGGCCCAGGGCGGAATGGCGGCCGCCCTGTCGTTCAGCGATACGCCCGTGCTTCACGCCGCCGATACCCATGTGGCCGGGGCCGGTCTGGTCGAGCCCGAGGCCGTGCGCCTGCTGACCGAGGACGGCCGCGCCACCGTCGAATGGCTGGCCGCGCTGGGGGCCCCCTTCGACCGCGACGCCAACGGAGACTTCGCCGTCAGTCTGGAAGCAGCGCACTCCAAGGCGCGGGTCGCTCGCGTCGGGGGCGACGGCGCAGGGCGGGCCATCCTGTCAGCCCTCGTGACATCCGTTCGCGCCGCGCCGCATGTGACGGTGTCGGAGGACGCCCGCCTGCGCGGCCTGATCCAGGATGCGACCGGACGTGTGCGCGGGGCCCTGATCGAGCGGGCCGGGGGGCGGCTGATTGAGGTTCTGGCCCCAGCTGTCGTGCTGGCCACCGGCGGGGCAGGGGGGCTGTTCGCCCGCACCACCACGCCCGCCGCCCTGCTGGGCGAAGGTCTGGCTCTGGCCTGGCGGGCGGGGGCGGAGATCGTCGATCCGGAGTTCGTCCAGTTCCACCCGACCGCCATGGACGTCGGCCTGGATCCCATGCCGCTGGCGACAGAGGCCTTGCGCGGCGAGGGCGCGCGCCTGATCGACCGGCATGGCGACTACCTGCTGGGGCCAGAGCCTGATGCCGACCTGAAACCCCGGGATATCGTCGCCCGCGCCGTCCATCTGGCCGTGAGCGAAGGACGCGGCGCGTTTCTGGATGCGCGCGCGGCCATCGGTGCGCATTTCTCTACGGCCTTCCCGGCCGTCTTCGCGGCCTGCATGCGGGCCGGTATTGACCCGCGCGAGAGCCCCATCCCGGTCGCCCCGGCGGCGCATTACCACATGGGCGGGATCGCGGCGGGTGCGGATGGGCATACGACGCTGCCAGGACTCTATGCGGTCGGCGAGTGCGCCTCGACCGGCGTGCATGGTGCGAACCGGCTGGCGTCCAACTCCCTGCTGGAAGCCGCCTCCTTTGGGCGCAGGACCGGACGTGCGGCGGCGGCAGAAACATTGCGCGACGGTCCCGTGATCGTACCGCCTGCGCCTTCGGACCTGTCACCCGAGGCGCTGGTCACCCTTCGTGAGGTGATGAGCGCCGATGTCGGCGTGGTGCGCGATGCGGCGGGTCTGGCCCGAGCGATCGCCGCGATCTCCCTGCTGGAACAGACGACGCCTGACGCCCTGCCGCTGCTGACGGCCCGGCTGATCGCGGCCTCGGCTCTGGCTCGGCATGAAAGCCGCGGCGGGCATTACCGCTCGGACTTTCCCGACACCCTTCCCGAACCCGTGCACACCCGGCTGGTCAAACCGGCCGAGGTGCCGATGGCGGCTGAATGACCATGATCCGGACCCTTCCCGACCTGTTGATCGAATCGATCGTCCGCATGGCCCTGGCCGAGGATCTGGGCCGCGCGGGAGACGTCACGGCTATGGCCTGCATCCCCGAGGGCGCGCGCATGCGGGCCGATTTCGTGGCGCGAAAGCCGGGCGTGGTGGCGGGTCTGGCCTGCGTCCGCCTGGCCGTTCTGGCGATGGACCTCAAGGCTACGATCACGTTGAAACTATCGGACGGCGACGCCTTCGAGCCCGGTGCCGTTCTGGCCGAGGTCGAGGCTGATGCCCGCGCCTTCCTGTCGGCAGAGCGGACGGCGCTGAACCTGCTAAGCCGTCTGTGCGGCATCGCCACCCTGACCAGCCGCTACGTCGAGGCGGTCGCGGGGACGAAGGCGCGTATCGCCGATACGCGCAAGACCACGCCCGGCCTGCGCGCGCTGGAGAAGCATGCGGTGCTCTGCGGCGGCGGGGTCAATCACCGCTTCGGTCTGGATGACGCCATCCTGATCAAGGACAACCACGTCGTCGTCTGTGGCGGTGTGGTGCCCGCCGTACAGTCGGCGCGCGCCTCGGTCGGTCACCTGATGAAGGTCGAGATCGAGGTGGACGGGCTGGATCAGCTGGATCAGCTGCTTGCTCTGATCGATCAGGGCAACGGCCCGGATGTGATCATGCTGGACAACTTCGACCTGCCCATGCTGCGAGAGGCGGTACAGCGCGTCGCAGGGCGGGTGACGCTTGAGGCGTCGGGCGGCGTGAATTTGCAAACAGTGCGCGCCATTGCTGAGACGGGCGTCGACGTGATCTCGGTCGGGGCCTTGACCCATTCCGCGCCATCGCTGGACATTGGTCTGGACGCCCGCATCGCGTCCTGAGGTCTATCAGGCGGTCGGCGAGACCACGACCGAGACGGCTTCAGCCGCAGCAGGAGCCGTCTTCGGCGCTGCCGGTGTCGCATCGGAGGCGACGACGTCGGTATACGCCACGGGGCCGTCGTTGACGTCCGCTGCCGTGTTCAAACTGGCCTGGACGACGCGCGGTGCGGTGTCCGATGCCGTCGAGGAGCGACCGGCATAGGCAAAGGCTGCGCGCGACCCGGCCCGGCCGCTGAACCGATAAAACAGATGGTCACCGACCTGGGCCACGCGCACCAGCGAGTTGCGCCAGTTGGGGTTTACCGCGGTCGTGTGGAAGTGGGTGGCATTGCCGACGGTGCCGAACACCTGACCGGACAGGGCAGCCGAGGCGATGGTGCGGGCGCGATCCCAGGCGGCGGCGTTGCGGCGACCGAGAACATGGCGGTTGCAAGTAAAGCTGAACTGGCAGCCTGAGCTGCGGTTCGAGCCCTGATAGACCACCCCGCAGACGCTCTTGGGATAGGATGGGTGACGCACGCGGTTCAGGACCACCTGGGCCACGGCGCGCATGCCGTCACGACCCTCGCCGCGCGCTTCGTAATAAACGGCCTCGGTCAGGCAATCGAGATCGCGCGACGCCTCCAGCGCGCCGCCGAGGCGGAAGGGTTGCGCGGGCGCATTGCCCGTCAGGCTGACACGGCGCAGGCCCGATCTGGCCTGGCTGGCGCGAAGCTGTTCCAGACGCGCGGTCAGAAGTTCGGCCTGACGATCCCGCTGGTCGGCACCGGCGACTAGATAGGGATCGTGACGTCGTGCGATAGTCAGGGCGCTTTCGTCGAGGCCCGTCGCCGCAGCCAGGGCCTCCTCGGTAAAGCCCGCTGCCGTGGCCCCCTGGATTCGCTCGGCCTGGGCGCGAACCGTCGTCGCCTTGGCGGCCGAGCCTGCGACATAGGCTCCGCCAATGGCTACGCTGACCAGCACGCCAAACGCCATGACGGCCGTGCCGGGCTTGATCCGGGCTTTGCGGTCGGCAAGTGACATCACGCGCTGGAGCGACGGGTTCGACAAAGGCTCTAGTCCATTCGACAGGGCGCAATGCCGCCCCCGGGTAGTCTCGCCGCCGTGCGTTTCGCGATGGCCCGACAAGGGCGTGCGCCGCAGCAGCTGCAACCATATCGACGGTCGGTGAATGCCCGTTTCGTCGAGGACGCGCCTTAAGCCAGCCGTTTATGGCCTCAATGTGTTTGATTCGCAAGATTTGTGTGCGGCGCAACATCGCGGTACCCGTTTTGCGTACCCACTGGCGCGGCCACAGGAAATGGAGGGGCTACCGCCAAGTGATGGTGTCCATTACTGTATTCTAAAACGTCGAGACTACATAGTTCGTGTCGAAAGCCGCCCGGGCATATTGGACCGTACCGTATCTATTGTTATCGCCGGCTTCGCGAACTTCAAGACGGGACGAGCTTGCGATGCCGTTGGATCGCGCCGGAACTCGTGGCGGGGCATGGCGTTCCGGCTTGACCATATCGCTGGAGGATAGCTGATGAAACGCCTTGCCTTGACCCTTGCTCTTGCCACCGTAGCCGTCAGTGCCGCCGCCTGCGGCACGACTATCGAGCAAAAGGCTGCCACGGGTGCCGTCGCCGGTGCCGTCGTGGGTGGTCCCGTCGGTGCCGCTGTCGGTGGTGCGGCGGGTGCCGCAGTCGGCCAGGCCGAAAAGCCACGCTGAACACACAACCGGGGTTGGCTGCAGCAGACATGGCTGCGGCCAACCTTGATTTTTGAGGCCATATGGTCTTTAGGCCACCCGCTGGGCTGAGCGCCGCTCGCCTGTTGCGCCACGCGCATCCGGATACGATCAGGGATATCGACGACTCCACGCATGAGAGATTTGAAACAGACCGGCTTCAACGACCGCATCACGGCCCAGCAGGAGGCCAAGAAGGCCCTGCTGGCCCGGTTCAAGCCCAAGCCCGCCGCGCCGGACCCCGAGTTCGACAAGCTGCAGGCCAAGCGCGAGGCCGAGAAAGAAGCCATCCGCCAGCAGCATGAACTGGCCAAGGCCGAGGCCCGCCGCGAAAAGGCCGAGAAGGAAGCCGCCCGACTGGCCGCCGAGATGGCTGCGCAGGAAGCCGTCGATGCCGAAAAGCGCGCGGCCCGCAAGGAGCGCAAGCAACTGACCAAGGAAGAGCAGAAGGCCGCTCGCGACGCCCGCTACGCCGCCCGCAAGGCGCGTCGCTAGGTCACTTCAGGACTGGGTGGTGTCGTCGGACCCACCCAGGATCGCCGCCAAGGCCTCACCCGAATAGGGTTTGCGCAGGAACGGCCAGGGCGCGTCCTTCAGCGCCTCATCCACATCGTCCCCGGCATAGCCTGAGGTCAGCACGACCTTCATGGCCGGATAGTCCCGTGCGACCTGCTGTGCCAGTTCGATCCCCGTCATGCCGCCCGGCATGACGATGTCGCTCAGCATCACGTCGAAGGCCTCGTCAGCCAGAAGTTCCAGCGCCCGTGGCGCGGTCTCGGCCGTCTGCACCTCGAACCCCGTGTCCTGCAGCAACTCCAGAGCCACGGCCGCGACGCTGGCGTCGTCTTCGACCAGCAACAGCCGACGGTTCGATACGCTGGTGGTAGCCGCGACCGTCTCAGGCTCCGCTATGGCCATCCCCTCGGCCAGGGGGGGCAGATAGAGCTTGATCTGGGTACCCCGGCCGGGTTTCGACCGGATCCTCACCGCCCCCCCGCTCTGACGCGCAAAGCCGTAGACCTGGCTGAGGCCCAGCCCCGTCCCCTTGCCGACGGCCTTGGTGGTGAAGAAGGGTTCGAACACCCGGGCCATGACGTCGGCATCCATGCCCGAGCCATTGTCCGATACGGTCACGCAGACATACTGTCCCGCCGGCAGGTCGATGACATCCCCCGTCTGCACCTCGCAGCTTTGCGTCTGGATGCCGATACGACCGCCGTCCTTCACGGCGTGACGGGCGTTGACCACCAAATTGAGCAGCGCCGCCTCGAACTGGGCGACATCGACGTTCACCGCCGCCCCCCCGCGACGCAGCCGCAGTCTTAACTCGACCGCCTCGCCCACGGCGCGTTTCAGAAGCGGCTCGCCCTCCAGAATATGCGCATTCAGATCCACGGGCTGAGGCCTGAGCGTCTGGCGGCGCGAAAAGGCCAGCAACTGGTGGGTCAGGCCCTCGCCCCGGCGGGCCGCGGCCAGGGCGGCCTCGCCCAGCTTCTTGCGCTTGGCCGCATCGTCCGGGGACCGCAGGATGATATCCAACGCCCCGATCACGACGGTCAGCAGATTGTTAAAATCGTGCGCGACGCCCCCGGTCAGACGTCCGATGGCCTCCATCCGCTGGGCATGCATCAGATCCGCCTCGGCCCGCGCCTTTTCGGCCAAGGCCTGATTGACCCGGTCTTCCAGCAATTCATTGATGCGCTTCAGGTCGTCCCCGGCTTGCCGCGCATCGGTAACGTCGAAGGCCACACCCACGAAACCGATGACCTCGCCGCCGGCGCTCAGACGCGGGCGCGAGAAGGACCGCAGCCAACGATAGGCCCCATCGGCCCGGCGATATCGCGCCTCCATGGCGAACGGGCGTCCTGTGGCCTCGCCAGCGATGGATTGTTCCAGGATCATCGCCTGATCCTCCGGGTGGATCATGTCGCGCCAGTCGCCGGTGCGGGCATCCTCGTAGCTGCCGCCATGATAGGCGACGTAGGCCTGGTTGACGAAGGCGCGCGTCCGATCCTGCGCCGTCACCCAGATCAGGACGGGAGCCGTGTCGGCGATGTCGCGGAACCGGCTCTCACTCTCGCGCAGAGCCGCCTCGGCACATTTGGCGGCTGTGATGTCGACCAGCACCGCCACGAACCCGATCACCTCGCCAGATGCGCTGGTCAGAGCTCGCAGGCTTGTGAAGGCCCAAACGACGGTCCCGTCCGGGTGAATGTAGCGTTTCTCGACATGGCCCTCGCCTCCGGCCAGCGCGGCCTCGAGCGCATCCTGTGTCGGCGCGATGTCGTCGGGATGGGTGACGTCGCTGGTCTTGATGCCGACGATCTGATCTGACGTTCGGCCTATGATCTGCGCAAAACGGGCATTGCCCGAAACGACCCGGCCATCCAGTCCGACGCGGGCGATGCCGGCGGCGGCCTGATCGACCATGGCATGCAGCTGCGACTCGGTTTCCGTGGCCCGGCTTTCGCTGGCCTTCAGTTCCACGACCGACGCGTCCAGCCGTTTGACGATCTTGCGAAACGCCGAGGCGACGATGGCGGCGAACAGGCCGACGATGATGAAGTTGATCGTCGTCACGCGGGCCAGTTGATCGATCATGCCCGGACCGAACAGGGCGACATCCAGCACCAGCCAGCCGCCTACCAGGCTTGTGGCGACCGCTGTCAGCCCCGCGACCCGTCCAGCCGCCAGGGCGGCCACGATCACGCCGGGCAGCAGGATCATGAAGCCGGGGACGTCGCCATAGAGGATCGACAACGTCTGCCTGACCGCCAGCATGACGGCGGCGCAAACCACGCCGATCAGGACCGACTGCCACCAGGCCAGCGCTGGCAGGCGCGCCAGGCGGGTCACGCCGGCGTCGATATCGAATGCGCGACCGAAAGGCTTGCGGCTGGCCATTATCCCCCTGGATGCCTCCTGGAGAGACAGCGTCGCAACGTATTGGACCGGATCGCGTTCCTGCAAGCGCGGCGGTTGCGGACCGTATGCCCAATCCCCAACTGCCAAGCTAGATATTCATCGAAGGATCGACCATGACCGCCACCATTCATACCGGATTGACCAAGGCCGAGCGCGGCGATGTGGCCGAGGAACTGACCAAGGTTCTGGCCGACAGCTTTGCCGTCTATCTGAAGACCCACGGCTATCACTGGAACGTCCGCGGCCCCGAGTTCTTCAGCTTCCACAATCTGCTGGAGCAGCAGTACACCGACATGTGGAATGCGCTGGACGACATCGCCGAGCGTATCCGGGCCCTGGGCGTGCTGGCCCCCCAGTCCTATCCGGCGTTCGGCAATCTGACCTCGATCAAGGATGGCGATCCTGAAAAGGAAGCGACCGCCATGCTCAAGGAGCTGATGCAGGATCACGAGACCCTGATCGCCACGGCACGCAAGGCTCTGGATGTCGCGTCCGACGCCGGCGACGAGGCCTCCGCCGATCTGATGACCCAGCGTCTGGCCGCGCACGAGAAGTTCGCCTGGATGTTGCGCTCGACCTTGGGCGGGCGCTAGAGACCGGCGCTTTCTGGCCCGAAATCCGCCGTCGCGGCAGGTGATAAGGCCGAGCCCGACGCGCGGGCGCGGAGCAGGATTTGGTCCAGACGATCCGGACATCTTTCGAGCGGATGACGCGATGGCCCTGGGCCGTCGCGCCTCTGGCGCTCGCGCTTGTGCTGACGGTGACGATGGCCTTCGCTACATCCCGTCCAGATGTCGATCGGCAGGCCCAGGCGGTTAGGCTGGCGACCGGCGGCGACCTGGGTCCGGACGGCTTTTTCGCTATCCGTGCGGACATGGACCCGTCCCAGCTTGCCCTGGCCATCCGCCACGACCCTCGTTATCGGCAGGCGGCGCTTTACGGCCTGACGCCAGGCTGGGAAACGCTGTCGCTGGGCGGGAAGCCGACGCTCGATTTCGGCCAGTCCGGCTTGGAGGCCCAACGGATCAACGCCGCGACGCCGTCCAGCGGCCTGTTGCGCCCGGCGCGGCCGTTCGTATTTCGCCCGGCCAGCGAGGCCGATCGCCGCCGAGCCCTGCGCTGCCTGACGCAGGGAATCTACTACGAAGCCGCGCTGGAGCCGACCGAGGGGCAGGAGGCGGTGGCCCAGGTGATCCTGAACCGTGTCCGCGATCTGAACTATCCCAACAGCATCTGCGGCGTGGTGTTCGAGGGGGCGGATCGGACGACGGGCTGTCAGTTCAGCTTTACCTGCATGGGTGCCCTGGCCCAGGCGCCCGTCGGCTGGGCGTGGAAGCGATCGCAGACGGTGGCGGAACGCATGCTGGCCGGTCACGTCGCCTCCGAGGTCGGCACCGCGACCCACTACCACGCCGACTACGTCCATCCCTGGTGGGCCACTACCCTGAACAAGCTGACGCAGATCGGCGCGCATATCTTCTATCGCTGGAAGGGCCTGAGCGGCGAGACGGCAGCGTTTCGCCAGGCCTATTCGGGCCGGGAGCCGATCATCGATGAGGCCCGACTGTCGCGGCCCCGACTGCAGATCGCCGCCACAGACGAGGCCTCCCTCGCGGACGCCGTGGCCAACGGCGAAGGCATGGCTCCTCGCACCGTGGTGATCGATGGTCAGACCCGCGTGGTCGGCGTCGTCTCCCTGGGCGGGCGTCGTCAGCCGACGCCGGAGGAGATCGCTGCGATCAACCAGCGCCTGGCAGAGTACGAGCGGCCGGCCGCCTCTGCGACCGCCGCCCCCCCTCCCGCAGGGGTCACGGTCATGCCCGTCGAAGAAGTCGGGCGACCCGCGCGCTGACGCTCATTTTACGGCTCCGCTTTGCAACGGCTCCGTTTCATGTGCATTTCCCAAGAAATCCCTTGGCGATAAATCGCCGCAGCCAGGCTCCTGTGTGTCCTCGACCTCGATTGAAACCGATGAGACGGCGCGCCTGTCTGCCCTGAAGGCCTACGGCATCCTGCATACAGCCCCAGAGGCCGCCTTCGATGACATCGTCGGCCTGGCGGCGCGGTTGTGTGAAGTGCCGACCGCCCTGATCAGTCTGGTGGGCGAGCATGAGCAGTGGTTCAAGGCCCGCGTGGGTCTGGACGCCACCTGCACGCCGCGCGATCTCTCGTTCTGCGCTCACGCGATGCATGGCGACGACATCCTGGTGGTGCCGGATGCGACCCTGGACCCGCGATTTGCCGACAATGCCCTGGTGACGGGTGACCCGCACATCCGCTTCTATGCCGGGGCTCCACTGGTCAGCAGCAACGGGCAGCCGCTGGGATCGCTGTGCGTGATCGACAGCCGCCCCCGGCCCCAGGGCCTGACGGATCTGCAGGCCCACGCCCTGACCGTGCTCGCCAAACAGGTCATGACCCAGCTGGAGCTACGAAAGGCCCTGATCACGGGCCAGGCGACAGGCGTTAAACTGGCGGACAGTGAGGCGCGGTTTCAGGCCATCGCCGACTCCATGCCCCAGATGGTCTGGTCGACGCTGCCGGACGGCTTCCACGACTACTACAATGCACGCTGGTACGAGTTCACCGGCGTGCCGCAGGGTTCGACCGACGGCGAAGGCTGGAACGGCATGTTCCATCCCGACGATCAGGAAAGGGCACGCCAACGCTGGACCCGTTCGCTGGAAACCGGCGAACCTTACGAGATCGAATATCGCCTGCGTCGGCACGACGGCGTCTATCGCTGGACCCTGGGGCGGGCGAACCCTATCCGAGACGCCGACGGCCGCATCACCCGCTGGTTCGGTACCTGCACGGACATCGACGACCTGAAGCGGGCGGAACAGACCAAGGAGCTGGTCAGCCAGGAGCTGAGCCACCGGATCAAGAACATTTTCGCCGTTGTGTCGGCTTTGATCGCCCTGTCTGCGCGCCAGTTTCCTGAGGCCAAGGGCTTTGCCAGCGCCGTGCGCACCCGCATCAACGCCCTGGCCCAGGCGCATGAGTTTGTGCGGCCCCATAGCGATGCCTCGGCACCCTCCATGGGCGACACGACCCTGCATGCCTTCCTGAACGCGCTCTTCAGCCCCTATTCCGGGCTGGACGGCCAGCCGCGCGTGAGGGTGACCGGGGACAACGCCGTCTTCGACGATCAGGCTGCGACATCGGTGGCCCTGCTGTTCCACGAACTCGCCACGAACGCCTACAAATACGGCGCTCTGTCCGTCGAAGCCGGGTCGGTGACGCTGACGACCCGCCAGGAGCGCGACCAGTTCGTCCTGGAATGGGTCGAGCACGGGGGGCCGCCCGTCGCGGCCGAACCCACCCGCCAAGGTTTTGGCTCATCCCTTGCATCGCTTTCGGTCGAGGGTCAGCTAGGCGGAAAACTGGTGCGCGAATGGCACAGCGATGGATTGAAAGTGACGGCCAGCCTGCCCGCAACCGCTCTCTCACGTCGCCGCGCCGCGCAAAACGCCGCATGACAACGGTTTGTGGAAACCCTACATCCGTGGTCGCGTTCTGATGGCTAGACGACACACGGTTCATTCAGCTTCGGAGTATTAGGGTAAAGACTATGTCGGCGCGTATCCTCATCATCGAAGACGAGGCCATCGTTGCGATGGAACTTCGTTTCGTCCTCGAAGACCTGGGCTACCAGGTCGTCGGCACCGCTGCGGAAGCCCGCACGGCGCGTGAGATCGTGCGCGAGGAAGACATCGACCTTGCCCTTGTGGATATCCATCTTTCCGACGGCCCGACCGGCGTCGAACTGGGCCGTGAGTTGGGTCAGGAGAAGGGCGTGACCGTCCTGTTCATGACCGCCAACCCCGGCATGGTCCGCAATGGGGTCACCGGTGCACTCGGCGTTCTGACCAAGCCGACTGATGAGCGTGCGGTCGAGACCGCCGTTGAATATGCCCTGTGCCGTCGGCAGGGTCGCCCCATCGAATACGCCCCGCCGGGCCTGCAGCTTTTCGCCTGAAGCGCGTGGCAATCTCGCTGAAAACAAGCCCCGACGCGCTTGAACAGCTGATCTATGTCAGCATCGACACGCGCGAGGTCACCAATCCGATCCGCGCGGCCGACATTCTGGCTGAGGCGCGGCGGAATAATGCGCGCGACGACATCACCGGCGTGCTGACCTTCACCGGCGGTCGCTTCGTCCAGATCCTGGAAGGTCGCAACGACCGGCTGGAGGATCTGCTGGCCCGTCTAGCCGTCGATCACCGCCATAGGGACCTGAACATTCTCGAACGCCGCACGATCACGCATCGCGATTTTCAGGGCTGGGACATGGTCAGCCCACGCCTCGCTCGCAGCCAGATCGACAGGCTGAACATCCTGTTGAACCAGACGCCGACCGATCTGGACGCCTATGTCGACCTGCTGGCCGAAGCGGTGCATCGCCAGGCCAATGCCTTGGCCGAGTACGGTTATGATCCGCGCGAGGATGCGCCGGACGGCCAGTCTGCCGGGTCGCCGACCGCCTGATCGGCCTACCAGGCCCCGATCTTCTCCGCTTCCTTGTGGCTGATCGGGTGATTGGCCTTGGCGTGATCCTCTTCCGCCAAAAAGCGCACCGCCTCCAGCGCAGCCATACAGCCCATGCCAGCCGCAGTAACCGCCTGGCGATAGATGTCGTCGGTCACGTCCCCGGCCGCCCAGACGCCTTCGATAGCCGTGGCCGCCGTGCCAGGCTTCACCACCAGATAGCCACCCTGTTTGGTCTCTAGCTGGCCTGCGAACAGCTCTGATGACGGCGCATGGCCGATGGCGATGAAGACGCCGTCGGCGGCCAGATCGCGGGTCTCGCCCGTCTTGACGTTCTGGATCCGCGCGCCCGTGACATTGACCCCGCCGAAGTCGTTGGTTTCGCCCAGGATTTCGTCGATGGCGCTGTCCCAGACCACCTCGACCTTGGGGTTGGACAACAGCCGCTCCTGCAGGATCTTCTCCGCCCGGAACTCGTCGCGGCGGTGCACGACGGTGACCTTCGACGCGAAGTTGGTCAGGAACAGCGCTTCTTCCACCGCCGTATTGCCGCCGCCGACCACGATCACCTCCTTGCCGCGATAGAAGAAGCCGTCGCAGGTGGCGCAGGCGGAGACGCCAAAGCCCTGGTATTTGGCCTCGCTTTCGAGACCCAGCCATTTGGCCTGGGCCCCCGTTGAGATGATCACCGTCTCGGCCAGCAGTTCGGTGCCGCTGTCCAGCGTCAGGCGGAACGGCCGCTGGCTCAGGTCGGCCTTGACCACGATGTCCTCGATGATCTCGGTGCCGACATGTTCGGCCTGGGCCCGCATCTGCTCCATCAGCCAGGGACCCTGAATGACGTCGGCGAAGCCGGGGTAGTTCTCGACATCGGTGGTGATGGTCAGCTGGCCGCCGGGCTGAAGGCCGGCGATCACCACCGGCTGCAGCAAGGCGCGCGCGGCATAGATGGCGGCGGTCCAGCCGGCGGGGCCGGACCCGATGATGGCGACGCGGACGGTACGGGGAGTGCTCATGACGCCTATTTAGGCGGTGATTCCACTTTGCGCGATGCTAGGGTGACGGTTCTTCACAGGCAGATCGGGAATAGTCCTATGGAAGGTCGCAGCGCCATCGGCATCGGGATTGGTTTGGGCCTCAGCATTGGTGTCGCCATCGGGGTGGCCACTGACGATCTGGCCCTGTGGTTGTCCCTGGGCATCGCCATCGGTGCCGGCATGGGTGTCGCTTTCGATCAGCAGGCTGCTCGCAAGCGCAAACAGGGCGACAACAGCGGCGGTGACGGTGGAGCCGCACCTCTGGGCGGTAGCGACAGCAGTGGTCGCGACAAGAGCTTCGACACCAGCGATGGCTCGGACGGTGGCGGCGGTGATGGCGGCGGCGGGGGCGGCGACTAGGCCTGTAATCGCTTGATGATCGCCCGCGCGGCCCGCCCGGTTTCGTTCAGCGGCTCATAGGTCCAGCTTTCCAGGCGGCCGTCGAAGGGCCGCGCAACGCCCCGGTCGCGCAAATCCCGATGCAGGCGCGCGAACTTGTCGGCCGGCCTCGTCGCCACCATCGGCAGGATGTGCACCGGCTTTCCCGTCGATGCGGCCTCGGCAGCCATGTTGGCGCTGTCTTCCGTCACCAGAATATGGTCGGCGAAATGCAGGAAGGCGAAATAGGGGTTTGCGCCCGTGCCGTCCCAGATCAGCCCGGGCAGGTGCACCAGCCGCCCCGTCATCGCCGCCTTGGCCGCTTCGGGTGTGCGGCGGGAGTAGGTCAGCATCAACGAACCGCCCGCCGCCTCGATGGCCCCGGCGATCTGCTCGGCCAGGGCGGCGGCATGGGCGTCGGGCAGGTCATGGGCACGGGACTTGCCGCCGATCAGCACGGCCACGCGCGGATGGGACAGGGGTGGCAGCACGTCGACGAACCCTGCGGCCCCTTCCGCCAGCCGGGCGGGCGAAATGCGGTGCGGTGACCCCGTAATCGACAGGATGTTGGCCCCCTCGATCCCGTCATGCCGCGGCGCGACCACGAGGTCGTAATCACCCGTCCGCCAGCGCGGGTCCTGCGTCTGTACCACGAAGGTCTTGCCGCCAGAGCGGCGCTTCGCCATGAGCGACAGCGGCAAAGTGGCTCGACCGGTGCCGATCCAGATGTCCGGCCAGTCCTCACCCGCTTTCGGAAACGGCGCGTCGGCGGACGGGTCCAGCATCCATTCGGCCTTGAGCGCCGACGGCAGCTTGTCGAACCCGGCGCGCCACCGCACCCGTTTGACAACGATCTCAGACGGCAAAAGGCGCTGGAGGGCTTCCGCCAACCCCAGCGCCTGATTTTCCATACCGGCCCGGCCGTCCGAGACGACCCAGATCGAAAGCGCCGACGTGTCGGTGGCTATTTCCACTCGACCTTGAGGATTTCGTAGGCCTTCACGCCGCCGGGCGTGTTGACCTCGACCACGTCGCCGACCTCCTTGGAGATCATGGCGCGCGCAATCGGCGAGGCGACGGAAATCTTGCCCTGCTTCACGTCGGCTTCATGCTCGCCCACGATCTGGTAGCGGCCTTCCTCCTCGGTGTCCTCGTCGACGACCGTGACCGTCGCGCCGAACTTGACCTGGGTCCCGCTCAGCTTGGAGACGTCGATCACCTGGGCGCGGCTGATCTTGTCCTCGATCTCGGCGATCTGGCCCTCGATCCAGCCCTGACGCTCCTTGGCGGCGTGATACTCGGCGTTCTCCGAGAGATCGCCATGCTCGCGCGCTTCCGAGATGGCCGAGATCACGCTCGGCCGCTCCACGGACTTCAATTGCTTCAGCTGATCGTCGAGGACACGGTAGCCCTCGGCCGTCATCGGCACTTTTTCCATATGTCGTGAGTTTCTTGGTTATCGCCCGACTGGACAGATTGACTGGCACTTGAGATCGCAGGGCGCTTGCGACCGGCCAAAGAGGGTAGGGCACCCTGTCAAAACGTTCAAGACCCTATGGCCGATTGGCGACCCGTGTTCCGGCAACGCGGCGACGCGACAGGGCGCGGATGTGTTTCATCAGGCTCCAGGCCAGCCAGCCAAGGAGGGCCATGCCGATCGCCATGAAGGCCACGGACACGATGAAGATGCCGGCGGCGATAAAGGCGAGCACAAAGGACAGGGCGGCGGTCAGAGCCGCCACGATTTGAATGGTTTTCAGGCGCATGGGCTCATTAACGGATGGTGGCCCCTGCGGTTGCGGCTCTGCCTTCAACACCCTGTGACTGTGTCCCGCCCGCCACTCAGGCGTAACTGTAGGGCCCGCCCCGCTCCAGCGCCCGCTGATAGGCCGGCCGGGCGTGGATTCTTGCCAGAAAGGCCTTCAGACGGGGCTTGTCGTCATAGGGCGCGCGGGTGCCCCCGGCCTCGATGGGGAAGCTCATCATGATGTCGGCGGCGCTGAACTGGTCGCCCGCGAACCATTCCGACTTGCCCAGTTCGGCCTCCCAATAGGCCGTGTGGGCCGCGATCTGGGGGTCGATGAAGCCGTCCTGGGCCTTGGCGCTGATGGCCTTCACGACCGGACGCACCAGCCCCGGCGAGCGTTTGGGCAGCTGGCCGAAGATCAGCTTCAGCAGCAGCGGCGTCATGGCAGAACCCTCGGCATAATGCAGCCAGTAGGTATAGCGCCGCCCGGCCTCGGTGCCGGGCGCAGGACGCAGGGCCGCGCCGTCTGAACCCTCCAGCAGATACTCGACGATAGCGCCGGTTTCCGCCACGCGCACGGCACCGTCATCGACGACGGGCGACTTGCCCAGCGGATGAATGGCCTTCAGCTCCGGCGGGGCCAGCATGGTGGCCGGATTGCGCTCGTAGCGTTTGACCTCATAGGGCCGTCCCATCTCCTCCAGCAGCCAGAGGACGCGCTGCGAACGGGAATCGGCGAGGTGGTGGACGGTGATCATGAGGACGCTCCGGTCAGGCTGGACGGTCAGTCACGCATGCTGACGCCGCGTCCGTCCAGCCTTTTCGACAACCGGTACAATCAGGCGCGGCGACCGCTCCAGCGCTGGCGCGGATGGGCCTTGGCCTTGCTGCCTGGGCGCTGGGACTGGCTCTGCGAGGGCTTGCCGGCGCGGCGATCGCGGCGAGCTTCCCACAGCTGGAACGCCAGGGTCGCCAGGGCCAGCTTGCCGGCATGGCGTCCGGCGACGCGGCGTCCGCCCTTGCTGAACAGCAGGCCACCGACCAGGGTCACCAGGCTGGGCGAAAGTTTGGGAATGGGCATGATCGATCTCCTTCGGTGACATAACGCGCCGCAGCCTTGGCCGTTCATCGCCGTTCAGCCCTGCGACATCGCTTCGCAGCGGGCGATTCACAGGCTAGCGTCACCGCATGGCCCAATCCCGCACCGCTGCCGTCATGTCGTCTCTGTCGCTTCGGGTGCTGGTCGCCCTGATCGCCGGCCTGGCCGCAGGAGCGGCGGCGCAGGCCTGGGGCATACCCGGCGGCACCGCCAGCGTGGCGGCCATCGACGCCCTGGGCCAGCTGTGGCTCAACGCCCTGAGGATGACGATCATCCCGCTGGTCTTTGCCCTTCTGGTCACCGGCATCGCCTCGATCGCGGATGCGACCTCGACCGGGCGGCTGGCGATCAAGGCGCTGATCGTCTTCGCCGTGCTGCTAGTGTTCGCCACCGTCTATGCCTTCGTCGCCTCCATGGGGCTGCATGCGATCTGGCCGATCAATATCGCGGAGGCCCAGGCCCTGCTGGGCGGTATTTC
This sequence comes from Brevundimonas sp., assembly GCF_016463295.1. Lineage (GTDB taxonomy): Bacteria > Pseudomonadota > Alphaproteobacteria > Caulobacterales > Caulobacteraceae > Brevundimonas. The sequence continues at coordinate 25,652 of NZ_JAEMRO010000010.1, read as the reverse complement.
CCCGGATCAGGCCGCCGCGGTCGCCGAGGGCGCCAAGTCCGGCGGCTTCGGGGCCTTTGTCGCGGGACTGGCCCCCTCCAACCCGATCAAGGCCGCGGCGGACGACGCCATCCTGGCCATCGTGGTCTTCGCCATCGCGTTCGGGTTCGCCACCACCCGCCTGCCGGGCCGGTTGCGCCAACCCATCGCGATCTTCTTCGAGGCCGTGGCCCAGGCCATGATCGTGATCGTGCAATGGGTGCTGTGGGCCGCGCCGGTCGGAGTCTTCGCCCTGGCCATGGGCGTGGGCCTGCGGGCCGGCATCGGGGCGGCGGGGGTGCTGGCCCATTATATCGCCATCGTCAGCCTGGCCATCATCGGTCTGATCCTTATCCTCTATGCGGTGGCCACCGTCTGGGGCCGGATCGGCCTGGGCCGGTTCGCGCAAGGCATCGCCCCGGCACAGGTTGTGGCCTTCTCGACCCAGTCGTCGCTGGCCAGCCTGCCGATCATGGTGGAGCGGGCGGTGGGGCGGCTAGGCGTCTCTGCGGCCACGGCCGGACTGGTCCTGCCGCTGGCCGTCGCCGTCTTCCGCATCACCAGCCCGGTCGCCAACCTGGCCGTCGTCATCTACTGCGCCCACCTGTTCGGGGTTCAGATCACCCTGCCGGTCATGGTCGCAGGCGGCCTGACCGCCATGGCCATCAGCGTCGGCACCGTCGGCCTGCCCGGCCAGATCAGCTTCTTCGCCAGCGTCGCCCCCATCGCCCTGGCCATGGGCGTGCCGCTGGAACTGCTCCCCCTGCTGCTTGCGGTGGAGGTCATCCCCGACATCTTCCGCACCGTCGGCAACGTCACCGCCGACCTGACCGCCGCCCGCATCGTAGAGGGCCGGGACGCCGTGGCCGACCCGGAGGCGGCGGCGGGGATTTAGAACCTCTTGCTTAACCGGCCAAGAAATCGCGCAGTGTCAGCTTGGTCGACTGTGGCTGCCCATTGCGGACAAAGGCGATGTCCACAGTCGCACCAACGGGGCCGCGAACGGCACGCAAGGCAGACGCAAGGTTGCCCAGATTGGTGACGATATCGCCTTCTCGCAGACCCGCCTCGGCCCCAGGTGACCGGCTGCCCACGACCGAAACCCTGACGCCGCTTCGCGCCTCGTCCAGCCACAGTCCGGAGAAGCCGTACGGCAGATTGATCATCTCCAGCCCGTTGCGCCGGATGCCGAAGCGCTGCCCGCGATCCGCAATGGCCAGGTCCAGCCCTCGCAGGACGGGAAAGCCCAGAATGGCGGTGTTAGGGAAGGGGTCGTCCAAGCGGATCAAAACACGACCGCCCGTAAAGGTTTGATCTCCTATTCGAATGGGGGGCGCGGTCAGCAATCGACTGGGAACGCTCGGGCGCCCACGGATCGTGCGGCTGGGTACGGGGGCGAAGGCGACGTCTGGCCCCATCAGGCCGAGTTGCTCCGCGATGTTCGGCGACAAAGACAGGGCGTGCGGCCCGCCGGTGTCCCACACCGCATCGATCTCTGCACTGCCGACCTGCACGGGGCCGTGAGGCCGCAAGGCCAGGCCTTGGACGCGCGGGGCCTCCAAGCGTGCCTGTACCGGGGCGTAACCCTCCATCAATGTCAGTCCAGAAGGGTGGACGCGCCAAAGTCCTTGACCGTGTAGTAGTTCCGAATCAACCGACGTGATGATCCCGGCCGACAGCAGCCCGTCCCCACCCAAGGCTTCAGCCTGTTCCAGGCCGAAGAATGCCGCTCCGCTCTGTCGGACGACTCCGCCCAGCACAAGCTCTTCGACGGCATAGACCTGGAAGGACCCTCCGGCCAGTCTCGTTGTACGCGCAGGCCTCAGCCCCAGTTCCTGGGCGAGGCTTGACCGCATGCCCGACAGTTCGGCCCCTGTATCGATCACGAAAGAATAGGGTCCTCGACCATTCAAGGAGACCTGTATCGCAACGCGGTGATCGCCCACCTGGATTGGCGCTTCGATGACGCCGGTGTTCTGGGCCAGGGCCGGGCTGGCCATCAGGCTCAGACTGCCTGCCAGCAACATGCGCCGGTCGATGGCGAAATCATGCGTGAGAATCCTCATGTCGGCCTCCTGCTCGAATAGGAGCCTGAGGAAACATCGTGACGATTGTTTGCCGTCGATCAGGCGTTTTGGAGGGTGATCGCCGGATGAGCCATCACCCGTAATCCTGGATCGGTCTCACATCCAGATCGCCCGCCTTGATCGCGCCGATGGCCTGGGCGGCGGCCTGGGAGCCGGCGGTGGTGGTGTAATAGGGGATTTTCATCATCAGGGCGGTGCGGCGCAGGCTGAAGCTGTCCTGCAGCGACTGCTTGCCCGAGGTGGTGTTGAAGACCAGCTGGACCTCGCCGTTCTTCATCGCATCGACGATGTGGGGACGCCCCTCCAGCACCTTCTTCACATGGGTGACGGCCAGGCCCTGTTCGACCAGATAGCTGTGGGTGCCGCCGGTCGCCATCAGGGTGAAGCCTTCGGCCAGCAGCGTCCTGGCGGCGTCGATGATGAAAGGCTTGTCCTCGTCCTTGACCGAAATAAAGGCACAGCCGGAGACGGGCAGGGTGGTGCCGCCACCGATCTGGCTCTTGGCAAAGGCACGGGCGAATGCGGGGGCCATGTCGGCCTCGCCGTCGCGCTTCCAGTCCAGCCCCATGACCTCGCCGGTCGAACGCATTTCCGGGCCCAGGATGGTGTCGACACCGGCGAAGCGGGCGAACGGGAAGACCGCCTCCTTGACCGCGATATAGTCATACGGCTTGTCCGTCAGGCCGAAGGAACTCAGCGGCACCCCGGCCATGACCTTGGCGGCGATGGCGGCGATCGGCTGGCCGATGGTCTTGGCGACGAAGGGGGCGGTGCGGGACGCGCGCGGATTGACCTCCAGCACGAAGATTCGGGGGTTGTCGCTGTGCGGCTCCTCGATGGCGAACTGGACGTTCATCAGGCCGCGCACCTTCAGGGCCTTGGCCATCTCGGTGGTCTGACGCTTCAGCTCGGTCACGATCTCGGCTGATAGCGACCAGGGCGGCATGGAGCAGGCGCTGTCGCCCGAGTGGACGCCGGCTTCTTCGATGTGTTCGAGAACGCCCGCCACGAACACCGTATCGTCGTCGCACAGGGCGTCGACATCGACCTCGGTGGCGCGGTTCAGATAGTGGTCGATCAGGACGGGGTCGTCGCCCGAGACCCGCATGGCCTCGCCGACATAGCGGTCCAGCTGTTCGCGGTCGTGGACGATCATCATGCCGCGCCCGCCCAACACATAGGAGGGGCGCAGGACGACGGGATAGCCGACTTCGTCCGCCTTCTGCGCGGCTTCCTCGGCGCTGCGGGCCAGGCCGTTGGGCGGCTGGATCAGGCCGATGTCGTTGAGCATCTTCTGGAAGCGCTCGCGGTCCTCGGCCAGGTCGATGGAGTCCACCGACGTGCCCAGGATCGGCACGCCATCCTCCTGCAACGCATGCGCCAGCTTCAGCGGCGTCTGGCCGCCGAACTGCACGACCACGCCGATCAGGTCGCCCCTGGACCGTTCGACGTCGATCAGCTCCAGCACATCCTCGGCCGTCAGCGGTTCGAAATACAGCCGGTCGGAGGTGTCGTAGTCCGTCGAGACCGTCTCGGGGTTGCAGTTGACCATGATGCTTTCGACGCCGATGTCGGCGAAGGCAAAGGCGGCGTGGCAGCAGCAGTAGTCGAACTCGATCCCTTGCCCGATCCGGTTCGGCCCGCCGCCCAGGATGATGGCCTTCTTCGCCTGCGTGGGGCTGGATTCGCACTGCGGAACCTGGCCCAGCGCCCCGGTCTCATAGGTCGAATACATATAGGCCGTGGCGGAGGCGAACTCGGCCGCGCAGGTGTCGATCCGCTTGAAGACAGGGCGCACGTTCAGGGCACGGCGGGCCTTGCGCACGGCCGCCTCGGTGGTGCCCGTCAGCTGCGCCAGACGGGCGTCGGAGAAGCCCTTAGACTTGAGTTTGCGGAATTCGGTGGGCTCGGCCGGCAGGCCAGTGACACGGACATGGCCCTCAGTGCGCACGATGTCGGCGATCTGGCGCAGGAACCACGGTTCATACGAACAGGCGGCGTTGACCTCATCCACCGTCAGGCCGTGGCGGAAGGCCTGGGCGATGACCAGGATGCGGTCCGGCGTCGGCTGGCCCAGGGCGCGCACGACGGCGGCCCGGATGGAGCCTTCGTCGCCCGATCCGTCGGTGCCCTCGATCTCGATCTCGTCGAAACCGTTCAGCCCGGTTTCCAGACCGCGCAGCGCCTTCTGCATGCTCTCCTGGAAGGTCCGCCCGATGGCCATGACCTCGCCGACCGACTTCATCGAGGTCGACAGCAGGGGCTCGGACCCCGGGTATTTCTCGAAGGCGAAGCGCGGGATCTTGGTGACAACATAGTCGATGCTGGGCTCGAACGAGGCCGGCGTGACCTGGGTGATGTCGTTGGTCAGTTCGTCCAGCGTGTAGCCGACGGCCAGACGCGCGGCGACCTTGGCGATCGGGAAGCCGGTGGCTTTGGACGCCAGGGCCGAGGACCGCGATACCCGCGGGTTCATCTCGATCACCACCATCCGGCCGTCGGCCGGATTGATGGCCCACTGGACGTTCGATCCGCCGGTCTCGACCCCGATTTCGCGGAGCACATTGATCGAGCCGGTCCGCATCCGCTGATATTCCTTGTCGGTCAGCGTCAGGGCAGGGGCGACGGTGATGCTGTCGCCGGTGTGGACCCCCATCGGGTCGATGTTCTCGATGGAGCAGATGATGATGCAGTTGTCCGCATGATCACGGACGACCTCCATCTCGTATTCCTTCCAGCCCAGCACCGATTCCTCGATCAGCACCTCGGTGGTCGGCGACAGGTCCAGGCCGCGCAGGACGATCTCCTCGAACTCCTCGCGGTTATAGGCGATGCCGCCGCCGGTCCCGGCGAGGGTGAACGAGGGCCGTACGATGGCGGGCAGGCCGACGAACTCCAGCCCCTCCAGCGCCTCTTCCATCGAATGGGCAGCCTTGGATCGGGGGCTCTCCAGACCCAGCTTGTCCATGGCGTCGCGGAATTTCTGGCGGTCCTCGGCCTTGTCGATGACCTCGGCCTTGGCCCCGATCATCTCGACGCCGTATTTCTTCAGCGCACCGGAGGCGTCCAGCGCCAGGGCCGTGTTCAGCGCCGTCTGGCCGCCCATGGTCGGCAGCAGGGCGTCAGGGCGCTCCTTGGCGATGATCCGCTCGACGAACTCCGGCGTGATCGGCTCGATATAGGTGGCGTCGGCCACCTCCGGGTCGGTCATGATGGTGGCGGGGTTGGAGTTGACCAGGATCACCCGGTACCCCTCGGCCTTCAGGGCCTTGCACGCCTGCACGCCTGAATAGTCGAACTCGCACGCCTGACCGATCACGATTGGCCCCGCGCCGATGATCAGGATGGATTGGATGTCTGTGCGCTTGGGCATCTTCGGCCTCGTCTGATCAGTTCGTCACGACCGCGCACTCCCAGCCGTCATAGTCCAGCTGAAAGGCCGCGGCCCAGGATTGCATCATGGATGAAACAGGCGCGAACGAGGCTTCGTCCACCGCCATGGTGGTTTCCAGAACGGTCATCTCGTCCTGGCCGCGCGTCACGAAGCCGGCGCGCCGCGCGACCTCGTTCAGGTCGTCGTGGTCACCCTCGCCATAGAAGTAGAACAGGGTATGCCGTGGGGTGACGCCGCTATCGCCATGCTCGGCCAGGGACGCCCGGATCATGGCGTCGCGCTCGTCGTGCGGGACATCGGATGCGGTCACGGCGGCAGCGGTCCTTTCGCGCACGAAAATCCGGCGCGGGCGATACGCCGGCGCGGTTCCGTTCGGGTTGTCGGTTAAGCGGTCCGTCTAATGAGCGCGGGCGGCGGGGGCAAGCCGCAATGCGCCCGACAGTGCCATTTGCTGTGCGCTACGAAAAAGGGGCGGCCCTTTCGAGCCGCCCCTGATCCGTCTTGGCCGGTTCCGAAATCAGAACGGGCGGTAGTTCAGGCCGATGAAGAAGCGACGGCCGTAGGGGTCGAAGTTCGAATAGAGCGTCGTACCCAGATAGTCGGCTTGTTCTTCGTCGAACGCATTCACGACACCAGCGCGAACCGTCAGGTCCTCGCGGGCATTCCAGCGCACCGTGAAGTCGTGGCGCGTGAAGTTGCCGGTGTTCAACTCGTCATACTCACGACCATCGGCGTTGGAGACGAAGTCGCGGATACGGACGCTGTCTTGCGCCGTCTGCCAGTCAGCCGTCCAGTTCACGCTCCAGATCTCGTTAGGGGCGTAGGTCAGCGACGACTTGAGGCGGACACGGGGGTAGAAGATGTTGCTGGACAGTTCTTCGAAATCGCCGGGCTCATCAGCGTTGAGGAACTGCTTCTGCTCGATCAGCCAAAGCCCGCCGAGTGAGTAGTCCAGCGTGCCCCATTCACGACCGGTGACTTCGGCCAGGTCCATCGTGTAGCGCGCGGTGAAATCCAGGCCGCGCGTCTGCAGCGCGGCGTAGTTCACCGAGCCCTCAATGAACCCGCCGATGGGATCGCCCAGCGGGGCACCGACGCCGAAGGTGGTGTTGGGATTGTTGCGGAAGATGGTGGCGCACGCCGCCTGGTTCAAACCAACGCCGCTGACGCAGTTATTGGCGACAGTCTGTGCCGAAACAGCAGAGATGACCTGCTCAATCTCGATCTCATAGTAGTCAAGCACCAGCGAGAAGTTCGGGATAAACCGCGGGCGAATAACCGTTGAGAAGGTAAAGCTGTTCGATTCTTCGGGTTGCAGAAACGGATTGCCGCCCAGAACGCCTGAAATCCCGTCTGAATAATCCGGGTCAAAGTTGTCGGTAGGATCGAGCGTGGCATTTGCGAAGTCGAAGGTCAGGCCCTGTTCGGCTGCCAGTGCGGTACAGTTGGCGATCCGATTTTCGCGAACCTCGGCCTCCTGCACAGCGGAAATCACGTCGGTGGCGCAGGGGTCGACGAAGCCATTCAAGAACGTCTCGCCGAAGGGCGAGAAGTTCTCCGCCAGGTCAGGCACGCGAACCGATGTGTTGTAGCTGGTCTTGAAGGCGATGTCGGGGATCGGGCGGTAGACCAGGTTGACGCCATAGACGTCCACGTCGCCCACCGTACTGTAATCCGCAAAGCGGTACGATCCGCTCAGTTCAGCATACTCACCCAGCCAGCTGTCGCGGAAGAGAGGCAGCGAGACCTCAGCGAACAGCTCCTCGCTGGTGTATTCGGCTTCGGGGAAGTCCGGGCCACCATTCAGGAACAGGAACTGACGTCCGGCGATGTCGCGGTCGCGACCCGTCGCTTCCGTGGCCTCGCGGCGGTACTCGGCACCGAGGGCCAAACCGATCGGGCCGGCACCCCAGAAGTCCCAGAGGCTGCCCGAAACCGAGGCGATTGCCTGCTCCTGCTCATTGCGTTCGGTCACGCCGATGACGGCATCGATGTAATCCAGAGCAGCCTGGGACTGATTGCCTTTGCCGAACACGTTCAGCGGGGCGCAGTCGCGGATGGAGTTGCGACCGTATTCGCTGTCGCGCAGATCGCCGCCATTCTGGTCGATCAGGTTGCCGTTCGGCACGCCGCGATCAGCCAACAACTGGACCCGGCAGACGATTTCGCCCGGGCGGCCGTTCACCTCACCAGCCGTATCGACGACGGCGTCCGCGGCCAGAGACACCCGCTGGCTGTCCGTGCCGCGCTCGCGGTTCTCAATTTCGACCTCGCCATAGGTGTAGCCGATGTCCCAGTTGATATCGCGCACGAAGCCAAAGCCGTCATTCGAGCCGCGGATACCGGCGACGAAGCGAGTCAGTTCGCGGGTGTTGTCCTGCGTGCGGTCAGGGCCGAACATGCTGTGACGGGCCTGCTGCAAAGACACAGGCGTTCCTGCTTGCCCTGGCGCAGTCTCGGTAGGCACATCGTACTGGATGATCTCGTTGGCGGCGATGGCGTCCTTGACGATCTGCGGCAGGAAGGCGTTATCCGACCAGCGCAGGTCGAAGTTGGCCACGTTATAGACGACGCCCAGGCTGTCCGCGTCATAGGCATCGACCAGGTCGATGTCATAGAAGGTCGGCTGCGACAGGTCGAAGGTGTCTTCGGTGACGTATTTCGCCTCGCCGTAAAGTTCGATATCGGGCGTCAGCTTGAAGGTCGTGCCGACCTGGAAACGGGCCGATTCCGAACGGGGAACGCGCGAACCCGTGCTGAACTCGGCCGGATTTTCGCCGTCACCGCCGATGTTGAAGGGACGGTTCGCGCCGGTTTCGCCCAGCCGCTCACCGAAGTTGGCCAGACGCGCGGTCGTGCCCTCGTACCAGTAGGTCTTGCCGGGCTGGACTGCGAAACAATCCGGATCATAGCTGAAAGAACCGCTGGCAATACAGTCGACATACGGCACGTCGGGGTCGTTCAGCGGGCTGCCCTGCTGATTGTTCGCCAAGGTCGTCTGGCCCCAGCGCGGCAGGTCTATGCGGCGCACGTTCTTGTACAGGCGGGCGTCCAGATTGCCATCGAACGGGTCGGCGCCCGTGTCGGCGTCGATACCGATGCGGACCGGCGCATCTTCCAGCCAGTCGATGTCCAGCGAGGTGACTTCGTCGACCTCTTCATACTCGGCGTGGGCATAGATGTTCAGCCGGTCGTCCAGCAGATTGGTGCCCGCCAGCACGGAGATGCGTTTGTTGGCCTCGCCGTTCTGGTTGATCATGCCGTAGTTGGCGTCGATCTCCAGGCCTTCGAAGTCCTTGCGCAGGATGAAGTTCAGCACGCCGGATACGGCGTCGGCGCCGTAGACCGAGGCGGCACCACCCGTGACGATCTCGATGTTCTCGATCAGCAGGCGGGGAATCGTGTCGATGTCGACCGACAGCTGACCGCCGCTGGAACCGACGTGACGGCGACCGTCGACCAGGGTCAGGGTGCGGTTCGAGCCCAGGCTGCGCAGGTTCGGCAGCGACAGGCCGCCGTCACCCAGGCCCGAACCCGTCGTATCCGAAGGCACCACCGAGTTCGACAGGGCGGGGATGGTCGCCAGATAGTCGATCACCGTGGCCTGACCGGTGGCCAGCAGTTCCTCGCGCTGGACCTGAATCAGCGGGGTCGGAGCGTTGGTGGCGTCGCGGCGGATGCGCGAGCCCGTTACCACAACCTCACCCAGTTCGGTCGTCGGGTCAGCGACCTGATTGAGGGGCTCCTGACCGGTCGCGGTGTTGGCGGGCTGATCGGCGGGAACCGTCTGTGCCAGCGCCGGCGCGGTCGCTGCCATGGCACCTGCCAACATGGTCGATGCGAGCAAGGTCTTGCGGATATTTAGCATATGATGAACGCCCAACTGTTGAGAAACGCGGTGACATCGAAATCTCGACGAGAGGGCGCAAAAGCCCGACCACTTCCACCATGGTCAAGCGTTGCCTTATGAAATATGCAATATTACAATGTTATTCGGACATCTTGTGACCCTGTCGGGACACCTGTTGGCCTTATTGAGTATAGTCTGGAACCATACGGCGTGAGCGACGTTAGGCCGCAGTTTGCTCAATCCATACTGGAAGCTGTGCTATATTACTCAAGCTGCCATAGCGGGGGTGCCCGTCCGGCGCATCGGCCAGTTCGTGCGCCCAGGTCACGTGATAGGGGATGTGCACGCCGTAAGCCCCCGCCGCCAGCGCAGGCAGGACGTCCGACTTCATCGAGTTGCCGGCCATGACGGCGTCTTCGGCCCCTGTGCCGTGACGGGCAAAGACGCGCTCATAGGTGCTGCGATCTTTTTCGGACACGATCTCGACGGCGGCGAACAGATCCCCCAGGCCTGAGGCGGCCAGCTTGCGTTCCTGATCCAGCAGGTCGCCTTTGGTGATCAGGACCAGCCGGTACTTTTCCGACATGGCGGCCAGGGCCTCGTCTACCCCCGGCAGGGTCTCGACCGGATGGGCCAGCATCTCGCGGCCCGCCGCCAGGATCTCGCGCACCACCTCGGGCGGGGCCCCGCCGTCGCACAGCTCCATGGCCGTCTCGATCATCGACAGGGTGAAGCCTTTCACGCCGTAGCCATAGAGACGCAGGTTGCGTTGCTCCGTCTCGGCCAGCCGCGCCTCGATCACCTCGGCGTCGCCGTGATCGTCCAGCAGGTCGACGAACCGCGCGTGGGTCAGGCGGAAGATCGTCTCATTGTGCCAGAGGGTGTCATCGGCATCGAGGCCGACGGTAGTGATGGGCATGGCGGGCATCTTTCGGCTTTGCGCGGGAGGGGGCGGTCTCGCGCGCGGTCGCACTCAGGTCAATCGGTCGCCTTGTCGGCCGGCGCGGATTGCCCTCTTGCTGATGCGGCAGAGGGAGTGTCGTTCATGACAGATCAGGCAGCGGTGGTGATCGGCGCCTCGGGCGGCATCGGGTCGGCCATGGTGGAGGCGCTCAAGGCGTCGGGGCTTTATGCGACGGTCCATGCCCTGTCGCGATCCGGCACGGGGCTGGACCTGACCGATGAGGCCAGCGTCGCAGAGGCGGCGCGTCAGGTGGGCGAGGGGCCGCCGCCTTCGCTGATCTTCGTGGCCACTGGCGTTCTTCACCACGGCCAGGAGCCGGAGCGGGCCTACAAGGCCATGACGGCCGAGCATCTGCTGCGGGACTATCAGGTCAACACGGTCGGCCCGGCTCTGGTGGCCAGGCACTTCCTGCCGTTGCTGCCGCGCGACCGTCGGGCCGTCTTCGCCGCCCTGTCCGCGCGGGTGGGGTCGATCGGCGACAATCGACTGGGCGGCTGGCACAGCTATCGCGCGTCGAAGGCGGCGCTGAACATGATCCTCAAAAACCTGTCGATCGAGCTGGCGCGGACCCACCCGCAGGCGGTGGTCGCCGGCCTGCACCCCGGCACGGTCGATACGGCGCTGAGCGTGCCGTTCCAGAAGGGCGTGGCGGCCGACAAGCTGTTCACCGCCGACTACTCGGCCAGTCGCCTGCTGGCCGTGCTGGACGGCCTGACGCCCGCTGACAGCGGCGGTATTTTCGCATGGGACGGGGCGCGGATTCCCGAGTAATCGGAGGGCCATGAGCCAGACCGACATCCTGCCCATCCCCGATACGCCCTCCGCCCGCAAGATCGGCTGGGGCATCGCCGCCCTTGTGGTGGCCGGGAACATGATCGGGTCGGGGGTCTATCTTGCCCCCGTGGCCCTTGCCTCGACCGGCTCGTCCAGCCTGATCGGCTGGCTGATCTGTGGCGCGGGGGCCATGATCCTGGCGGCGGTCTTTGCAGGCTTGGGCCGGTTTCAGCCGGATGCGGACGGCCTGTCGGACTTTACGCGGCGGGGGCTGGGGCGATTTATCGGCTATCAGACGGCAATCGCCTATTGGGGCGTCTGCCTGACCGGCAATATCGCCGTGGCCATCGCAGGCACCGGCTATCTGGCCTTCTTCTTTCCGGTGCTGGCCGAGCCGGTGCCTGCGGCGATGAGCAATCTGGCCCTGATCGCCATCACCACCGCCGCCTATGCGACCGGGGCCAAGGTTGCGGCACGGCTGGGCGCGACGACGCTGGTGATCGGCCTTCTGCCCCTTTTGCTGGCTATCGTCGCCGGGGCTGTGGCCTTCAGCGGCGCGACCTTCTCCGCCTCGTGGAACCCGTCGGGACAACCGCTGACGGCCACCATACCCGCGTCGCTGGTGGTGATCTTCTGGTCCTTCCTGGGTCTGGAAAGCGCGGCTGCCCTGTCGAAGCTGGTGCGCGACCCGGCCCGTGACGTGGGCCGGGCCAGTGTGGGCGGCGTCGGACTGGCGCTGGTTGTCTACGTGGCGGCCTCGGCGGCGGTGTTCGGGGTCATCCCTGCGGGCGAACTGGCGCAATCGACCAGCCCATTCGCCGATCTGGCCGCCCGGGTGTTCGGGGCGTCGGTGGCCGGCCTCGTTGCGGCCTGCGCCGTTATCAAGGCACTGGGCACCATCGCCGGCTGGACCATCCTGGGTGGCGAGACCGCAAGATCGGCGGGGGAGGCGGGCTATCTGCCGCGCGTCTTCGGCCACGCCAGCCGGCCGGGACATCTGCCGCTGTCCAATCCCCTGATCAACGGCTCGATCATGGCCCTGCTGATCGTGGCAACCATTCAGCCGACGCTGGCGGGACAGTTCGGCCTGCTGATCGGGGCCTGCACCGTTCTGACCATCTGTCTTTACGCCCTGTGCTGCATCAGCCTGTTCCGGTTCAGCACATCGACGGGCTGGCGTATTCTGTCGGTCGTGGGGCTGGTCTTTGCGGTCGGGGCCGTGGTCGCGGCGGCTCCGGGCAATGTGGTGCCGGCCATCGTCCTGTTCGCAGTCGCTTCGGTGGGCTGGATCTGGGTGCGCAAGGGCGCAGCACAGCGCGTTGACCCCGTACCGCCTACCCTTTAGCAACGCCGCCGTTTGCCCGCCGGGATTCGGTGGTATGGAGCGATCATGACCGCAAGTTCCTATCCCGCTCTTCTTCCTGGCGTCACCGGCGTGCTCGCGCTTGCGGATGGCAACATCCTGCAAGGCCTCGGCTGTGGCGCGACAGGTTCGGCCCTGGGCGAGGTGGTCTTCAATACCGCCATGACCGGCTATCAGGAAATCCTGACCGACCCGTCCTACATGAGCCAGATCCTGGCCTTCACCTTTCCGCACGTCGGCAATGTCGGGACCAATGCGGACGACATCGAGCAGATCGGCGGCGGTTCGGACACCTCCGCACGCGGTGCCATCTTCCGCGACATGCCCACCGATCCGGCCAACTGGCGGTCCGACGCGGACCTGGACACCTGGATGAAGCGGCGTGGGGTCGTGGGCCTGGCGGGCATCGATACGCGCGCCCTGACGGCGCTGATCCGGGACGGGGGGGCACCCCATGCCGTGATCGCCCATGATCCTGACGGCCAGTTCGATTTGGAGGCCCTGGTCGCAAAGGCGAAGGCCTGGACGGGTCTGGTCGGGCTGGACCTGGCCAAGGACGCCTCCACCCTGCAATCCTTCGACTGGGATCAGGGGCTATGGGACTGGCCCGAGGGGCATCCGCGGGTCGATGCCGCCGACAAGTCGGTCGTGGTCATCGACTATGGCGTGAAGCGCAACATCCTGCGGGCCCTGGCCTCGACGGGCGCGAAAATCACCGTGGTGCCGGCATCGACGACCGCCGAGGAGGTTCTGGCGCGCAACCCGGATGGCGTGGTCCTGTCCAACGGTCCCGGCGATCCCGCGGCGACTGGTGAATACGCCGTGCCGGAGATCAAAAAGCTGGTCGATAGCGGCAAGCCGGTCTTTGGCATCTGCCTGGGCCATCAGATGCTGGCGCTGGCACTGGGCGGCAAGACCATCAAGATGGATCAGGGTCATCACGGGGCCAACCACCCGGTCAAGGACCTGACCACAGGCAAGGTCGAGATCGTGTCGATGAACCACGGCTTCACCGTCGACCGCGACAGCCTGCCCGACGCCGTAATGGAAACTCATGTGTCTCTGTTCGACGGTACCAACTGCGGCATCGCCCTGAAGGACCGGCCGGTATTCAGTGTCCAGCACCACCCGGAGGCTTCGCCGGGACCGACGGACAGCCTTTATCTGTTCCAGCGGTTCGCGGACTCGATGCGCTGAGGCCGATCAGGGCAGGGGCGCGAAGCTCTTGTTTTCGCAACGCAGTTCGCTGGCCTTGCGGATGGCGACCGGGGCGGCGCTGAACCAGTAGCCGGCGTCGTCTTCTCGCTTGGCCCGGCGACGCTCGATCGCGCGCCTGCGACGCAGGGCGGCGTTCTCCAGCAGGCGCGCATGCAGGGCGCGGGGCGACAGTTCGGCGATGGCGGGGGAACCGGGGACGGCGACGGCGTCGGGGCCGATGGGTTCCACCGCCGGGCGGGCGATGGCGATGAACATGAGGGTCTCGTTGTCAGGAGGGCGACGCTTCTGCGTCTCGGGTTCGGGGAGTTAACCACAGGGTCTGTGGATAGTTCCGCAATCTGACGAAATAATGTTCATTGGAATCAGATAGTTGTGGCCGCTTTCGTGCCATCTTGCTTAATAAAAGCTTAACGGGGGAGATCGGGGCGAGGGGGCCAGATCGTCCGTTCCCCTGTCCTGTCGGGGGCTATAGAGATCGTCCGTGCGCTTTGACGAACGATATATTGAGGAACTGAAGGCCCGCCTTCGCCCGTCCGACGTCATCGGGCGGTCGGTGAAGCTCAAGCGTCAGGGGCGCGAGTACGTTGGCCTGTCACCCTTCTCCAAGGAAAAATCGCCGTCGTTTTTCGTCAATGATGACAAGGGCTTCTTCCACGACTTCAGCTCCGGCAAGCACGGCGACATCATCAGCTTCCTGCAGGAGACCGAGCGGCTCACCTTTGTCGAGGCGGTCCAGCGCTTGGCAGGCGAGGCGGGGATGGCCCTGCCGGCCGAAGACCCTCAGGCGGCCGAGCGTGAGGAGAAGCGCAAGGGTCTGGCCGACTGGATGGACCTGTCCCAGAAATGGTTCGCCGCCAATCTGCGCCGCTCGGTCGGCAAGGCGGCGCGGGAGTATCTGGAGCGGCGGGGCCTGCCCGAGGATCAGTGGGAGCGGTTCGGCCTGGGCTATGCCCCTAATGACCGCGAAGGGCTGAAACAGGCGCTGGTCCAGCGCGGGGCCAAGCCCGGCGATCTGGTCGAGGCCGGTATGCTGATCGCGCCGGAAGGGGGTGGCAACCCCTACGACCGGTTCCGCGACCGGCTGATGTTCCCGATCCTGGACGCGCGGGGCCGGATCGTGTCGTTCGGCGGTCGGGCCATGAACCCCGACGACCGCGCCAAATATCTGAACGGCCCGGAAAGCCCGCTGTTTCACAAGGGAGCCACCCTTTACGGCCTGCCCGAGGCGCGGCGCATCCTGGGGGCCGAAAGCAAGGGCGAACAGGCCATCGTCGTGGTCGAAGGCTATATGGACGTCATCGCCTGCCAGCGTGCGGGCATCCCCGCCGTCGCCCCCATGGGCACCGCCCTTACCGAGGAGCAGATGGCTCTGCTCTGGCGGGTCTCGTCCGAGCCCGTGCTGTGCTTCGACGGGGATGCGGCGGGCCGACGCGCGGCGTTCCGGGCCGTCGATCGCGCCCTGCCTCAGTTGAAGGCCGGCAAGTCGTTCCGCTTTGCGCTTCTGGACGGCGGTCAGGACCCCGACGACATCCTGCGCGACAAGGGCGCACCGGCCCTCCGCCAGTCCATGTCAGCCACGCGGCCCTTTGCCGAGGTCTTGTTCGGAAAGGAGGCCGAGCTCGAACCGCTGGATACGCCGGAGCGCCGTGCCGGGCTGAAAGGTCGGTTGCGCCAGGCGGCCGCGGCCATCCAGGACAAGGATCTGGCCGACCAGTATCGGCGCGAATTGTTCGACCGTTTCGACGCCCTGTTCGCGCCTCAGCGCGGAGCGCAGGCGATACCAGCCCGTCAGGGCGCGGGCAGCTTTCCGGGCGGACGGGGCAGGGGGCGTTTCGGCCCGCCGCCGGTTCTGGGTCAGACGACGGAGGGCGCGCAGGCCATGCAGTCGTTGTCCCGATCCATCGAGCCCGTAGCCGCCGCCCTCGCGCATGGGGCTATCGACGATCCGGCCCGCATGGATGATCATCTGGAGGACATCGCGGCGCATGGCTTTGGCGACAAGGCGCTGGATGGTCTGGCGCAGGAATTGGTCCGTCTGCGGTTCAGTGCCCAGGGAACGGCCCAAACCCTTGACAGCGCGGCCTTGCGACGCCATCTGGCGCAGTCGGGTCACGATGCTTTAGTGCGCGAGGTCGAGAAGGCGGCGGCAAAGTCCGGCGCGCCTTTCCTGGCCGCAAATGCGCCCCTCGCCGAAGCAAGGGTCCGATGGTCGCAGGCGTTCGACGCGCTTACCCGTGTCGCCGCCCTTGAAGATGCTCTGGCCTCGGCGGCCTCCATGCCGGGTCAGGATGAGGCGTTCCGCAGGTTGAAAGCCGAGCGGGATGCTTTGCGTCGCGCGGTCAAAACCGGCGAGATTTGGGAAGAGAACGCGGGCTCGTAACCAACGACCCCGTCACACATTATATGCGATGGACGGCCTGATCAGCCCTCTGTCCGGAGACTGACTGAATGAGTGAACAGACCGAGACGCAGGAAGCCGAAGTCCAGAGCGACGGCCCGCTGCTCGACCTTACCGACGCCGGCGTCAAGAAATT
This sequence comes from Brevundimonas sp., assembly GCF_016463295.1. Lineage (GTDB taxonomy): Bacteria > Pseudomonadota > Alphaproteobacteria > Caulobacterales > Caulobacteraceae > Brevundimonas. Next base: position 9,450 of record NZ_JAEMRO010000010.1, on the reverse strand, counting down.
CATCAAGCAGGCCAAGGCCAAGGGCTATGTGACGATGGAGGAGCTGAACAAGGTTCTGCCCTCCGAAGAGGTGACCCCCGACGCGATCGAGGACACCCTGGCCATGCTGTCCGAAATGGGCGTCAACGTCGTCGAGGCCGAAGAGGACGCCGGCGAGGCGACCGGCACCGATGTGGCTGCCGCTGCGGGCACCGCCGTGGCCGAGGCCCCGGCCAAGTCGGCCTATGACCGCACCGACGATCCCGTGCGGATGTATCTGCGCGAAATGGGCTCGGTCGAACTGCTGAGCCGCGAGGGCGAGATCGCCATCGCCAAGCGGATCGAGGCCGGTCGCGACGCCATGATCTCGGGCCTGTGCGAAAGCGCTCTGACGTTCGAGGCCATCATGGTCTGGCGCGACGAACTGGCCAACAACCGTATCCTGCTGCGGGAAGTGATCGATCTGGACGCCACCTATGGCGTGCTGAACCCGTCGTCCCTGCCGCACAACCAGCCGCCGCAGCCTCTCCCGGGCGAAAAACCCGTCGCCGAGCCTCAGAGCGAGGACAAGCCCGACGGCGAGGACGAGGAAGACGAAGACTTCGACGACGGCGGCGGAATGTCGATCTCGGCGCTGGAAGCCGAGCTGCGAGACGGCGTCATGGAGGTTCTGGACGCGGTCGCCGCCGACTTCGGGGCCTTCCGCAAGCTGCAGGACAAGCTGGTCGAGAGCCGTCTGAAGGGCGAGGTCCTGAGCGCCAAGGATCAGAAGACCTATGACACCCTGACGGCGACCATCTCGGGTCGCCTGAAGACGATGAAGTTGAACAACAACCGCATCGAGGCCCTGGTCGAGCAGCTGTATGCGATCAACAAGCGCCTGATCGGGCTGGAGGGGCGGCTGCTGCGTCTGGCCGACAGCTACGGCATTTCGCGCCCCGAGTTCCTGAAGTCCTATTTCGGCTCCGAGCTGGACCCCAACTGGACCGACAGCATCAAGGACATGGGCGTCCGCTGGACCAAGTTCAGCGAGAACGAATCCGCCCAGATCGCCCAGATCCGCGGCGACGTCGCCGCCGTCGCCACCGAGGCCGGCCTGCCGATCGACGACTATCGCCGCATCGTCCAGACCGTTCAAAAGGGCGAGCGCGAGGCCCGTCAGGCCAAGAAGGAAATGGTCGAGGCCAACCTGCGCCTGGTCATCTCCATCGCCAAGAAGTACACCAACCGCGGCCTGCAGTTCCTGGACCTGATCCAGGAGGGCAACATCGGCCTGATGAAGGCGGTCGACAAGTTCGAGTACCGCCGCGGCTACAAGTTCTCGACCTATGCGACGTGGTGGATTCGTCAGGCGATCACTCGCTCGATCGCCGACCAGGCGCGGACCATCCGCATTCCGGTCCACATGATCGAGACGATCAACAAGATCGTCCGCACCAGCCGCCAGATGCTGCACGAGATCGGCCGCGAGCCGACCCCGGAAGAGCTGGCCGAGAAACTGGCCATGCCGCTGGAGAAGGTCCGCAAGGTCCTGAAGATCGCCAAGGAGCCGATCAGCCTCGAGACGCCGATCGGCGACGAGGAGGACAGCCACCTGGGCGACTTCATCGAGGACAAGAACGCCATCCTGCCCATCGACGCGGCCATCCAGTCGAACCTGCGCGAGACCACCACCCGCGTGCTGGCGTCCCTGACGCCGCGCGAGGAGCGCGTCCTGCGCATGCGCTTCGGCATCGGCATGAACACCGACCACACCCTGGAAGAGGTCGGCCAGCAGTTCTCGGTCACCCGCGAACGGATCCGTCAGATCGAGGCCAAGGCGCTTCGCAAGCTGAAGCACCCAAGCCGGTCGCGGAAACTGCGGTCGTTCCTGGATAGCTAGACCCAGACGCCTCTCCCGGCGGGAGAGGCGCTTTCACCATCAGTTCGGCTTCGGATCGTAGACGACGCGGCAATCGCCATCGATGGTGGTGTAGCGGTTGTTGGCCGCGTCCACGAATGAGATCCGTCCGCCGTCATCGTATTCGACCTTGCCGGTGGAGCGGCCCTCGAAGTTCTGGACGCCATAACTCCAGCAGGTGATCTGGGCCGGGCGGTCGCCCCATGTCGCATCGTTACGCGCGCGCTTGCTGTCGGTGCAGCCGGCGACGAACAGGGCGGCGGCCAGGGCGGAGAGGATCACGATCGGCTTCATAAGGCATGTGGTGCCATGCTGGGGTCCGCCTGTGAAGCGCGTTCTGATGGCCGACGTCCGGAACTTCTTCACCGCGCGACGTTCTTTTTCTCGTCTCGCCGTCTCGTGATTCAAGCGTCGGGGGAATTCCGCTAGCGTCCCGGTGATGACGCACTCCATCCGCTTGCTCCTTGCCCCACTGGCCCTTGTCGCGCTGGCGAGCTGCAGCGCCATGCTGCCCGAGCCCAGCCCGCCAGCGTATGGGCGGCCCACCTATCCGGCGGCCCCGTCCCGCACCGAGGCCCCGCTGGTCGGAGCGCTGGTCGATCTGCCGATCGGCGCCGGCACACGCAGCGCCGTGATCCGCGAGAGCGCCGCCCTGACCCAGTGCGTCACCCAGCTGACGGCGGCGCGGGTGAACTTCAGTCCCGTGCCCGACCGCTCGAACTCTGCGACCTGTGGCCTAACCGATGCGGGCGTTCTGGGCGCAGACATGGGCACCGTCGCGCGAATGTCGCCCGGCGATGTGCAGATGACCTGCCGCACCGCCCTGGCGCTCAGCATCTGGCGGCGACAGTCGCTGGAGCCGGCGGCGCGCGAGATCCTGGGTTCCGACGTGGTCCAGATCGACCACATGGGGGCCTATGCCTGTCGCAATGTGAACAACGGTGCCGGCAGCACCCGGATCAGCGCCCACTCCCAGGCTGCGGCGCTGGACTTCGCGGGCGTCCGTCTGCGCGACGGGCGGCGCATCACCGTCCTGAACGACTGGAACGGCGACACGCCCGAGGCGCGCTTCCTGCGCCGTATCCGCGACGACGCGTGCCGCATCTTCGGCACCACACTGAGCCCTGACTACAACGCCGTGCATGCCGACCACCTCCATCTGGAGGCGACCGACACGCGGTTCTGCCGCTAGGCGGCGAGCGTCACTTGCCCTCGAAAACCGGAGCGAACCCGCCCCACATCATGCGCTTGCCGTCGAAGGGCATGTCCATGTCGGCGAAGGCAGGGTCGGCCTCCATCTGCTGCCAGCAGGCGTCGGCGGTGGCGCGATCGGGCCATTTCAGCCAGGCGAAGACCACCACCTCGCCGGGCTCCAGCTTCACCGCCAGGTCGAAACCGGTGACCTTGCCGGGCGGGATGTCCTCGCCCCAGCATTCGATCTGTTCCAGGGCCCCGTATTTCTGGAACAGCGGCCAGGACTTCTGGGCGGACGCGATGTAGCGCTCCTTGTCCTCGGTTTTGACAGGGGTGAGGAAGCCGGTGACGTAGGACATCTTTCTTTCTCCTTCGGAGGGTCGGCCCCTAACGCTCGCGACGCGGTCGCTCGCTACTTGAGGGGCAGGGTACGCACTCAGGTTGGTCAGACGGCCGCGTCAGCCGCCGCCTCAATGACCGCGATGTCGATCTTGTGCATGGTCATCATGGCCTCGAAAGCGGCCTTTGCACGGGCGGGGTTGGGGTCGGTGTAGAACTCCATCAGGCGGCGCGGGGTGATCTGCCAGTTGACGCCCCAGCGATCCTTGCACCAGCCGCAGGCGCTCTCGGCCCCGCCATGGCCGACGATGGCGTCCCACAGGCGATCCGTTTCGGCCTGATCCTCGGTCTGGATCATGAAGGACACCGCCTCGGTGTGAGGGAACTGGGGCCCGCCGTTCAGGCCCACGAACGACTGTCCGGCCAGGGTGAATTCGACCACCAGCTCCTCACCCGCCTTGCTGGAGGGGTTGTCGGAGGGGCTGGCGTGGACGCCGTCGATGTGGCTGTCGGGCAGCCCCAGAGTCATGTAGAATTCGGCGGCCTTGCGGGCCTGACCCAGGTCGTACCAGATACAGGGGGCGATCTTGCTGGTCATTGGCCCGCCTCCGCCAGTTCGGCCAGTTGATCGGCGGCGGCGGCCCAGCCCTGTTCGAAACCCATCTCGCGGTGGCTGGCGGCGGCCTTTTCGTCCCAGTGACGGGCGGTGGCGGTATAGCGGGTGCCTGCGCCCTCGGGCTCGAAAGTGTCGATGCGGACGAAGTTCATGTCGCCCGGCTGGGGCACCCAGCCCTCGGTCATGGCCCCGGTCGAGACCAGCTTGCGGTTCGGCACGACCTCCAGAAACACACCCTGGTAGCTATGCGTTTCGCCCTCGGGCGAGGCCATGGTGATGTTGGCCCGACCGCCGGGGCGCAGGTCGAAATCGACCGCAGGTGTCGTCCAGGGCCTGGGCGTGAACCATTCGGTGCCCCGTTCGACATAGACCTGCCAGACCGTTTCGGGCGGGGCGGCGATGAAGCGGGTGATGCTGAGTTCGGTGGTCATATCAGGCCGCCTCGCCCGAGGCAGCGGCCGGGTCCATCCACATGATCTCCCAGATGTGACCGTCGGGGTCCTCGTAGCTGCGGCCATACATGAAGCCGTAGTCCTGCTCCGGGGTCGGGTCGGGCGTGCCGCCGGCCTTAACCGCCGCGTCCAGCTGGGCCAGGACGGCGTCCTTGCTCTCGCACGACAGGCACAGGAGGGCATGCACGCTGGAGCGGTCGCCGATGGGGCGGCTGGTGAAGCTGGCGAATTTGGGATGGGTCAGCAGCATGACGTAGATGGTGTCGGAGATGACCATGCAGGCGGCGGTATCGTCGCTGAACTGCGGGTTCTTCGTGGCTCCGGTCGCTTCGTAGAAGGCGACGGATTTTGCCAGGTCAGAGACCGGCAGGTTGATGAAAATCATGCGTTGCATCGGCTTCGCCTTTTCCTTTGGGGCGCTAACGCTCGGCTCGCGGAGCCTCGCTGCTTGAGCGCGGGAGTGTTTCCTCTGCGACGTTCGGTGCGACGCCGTTGACGTTGTGCATCAAGCCGAAGCTGGTTATATATGTCAACCATGAAGTTAGAAAAACTAACCAAAAAGGATCCGGAGCTGAAGCGCTGGTACGATGACGCCTGCGGAACCGCCCATGCGCTGGAGCTGGTCGGCGAGCGATGGTCGCTGCTGATCATGCGCGAGATGATGTTCGGGCCACGCCGGTTCGGCGATATCCGCGCCGCCTTGCCGGGCATCAGCGCCAATGTCCTGACCCAGCGACTGGAGACTCTGGAAAGCCACGGCATCGTCGTGCGATCCAAACTGCCCCCGCCCGCGTCCGTGCAGGTCTATGGGCTCACGCCGTGGGGCTATGAGGCGGATCAGCTACTGATCGTGCTCGGCAATTGGGCGGCGCGGTCGCCGGGGCATGACCCGACCCTGCCGCTGTCGAAGACGTCGCTGATGCTGTCGTTCCGCACGATGTTCCAGGCCGATGTGGCCGGTGATCGCGGCGTGACCGTCGGCTTCATCCTGGGCGAGGAGACGTTCCGCGTGCGCATAGAGAACGGCACCCTGACGCCGCGCCGGGCCGAGATCGACGACGCCGACGTGGTCTTCGACACCACGCCCGAGGCCATGGCCGGCTATGTCTATGGCAAGGTGCCGCTGGAGGCGATGGAGGAGGCGGGGCCCATCACCGTGCGCGGCGACCGCAATGCCGCCCTGCGATTCCAGACCTGGTTCACCCTGCCGCCCAAGGCCGAACGGCCCGAGGCCTAGATCAGGATATCCAGCAGGGTGCCGGTCATCTGACTGGCCGACCGCAGCACGGCGGCATTGGCCTTCAGCGCGACCTCGGCCTTGATGCGTTCGACGCTTTCGGCGGCCAGATTGTCCAGCGGGGCGATGGCCGTGCGGCGCGCGCTGGCGTCGAAGCGCGCGGTGGCGGCGGCGATGCCCGAGGCGGCGATGGAGAAGGCCTGCATGATGCGGCTCCGGTACACGAAGTCGCCAGTGTGCCCGCATCGCCCTTAGCGGATCGCTGAGAAGCATGGTGAACGGCCCGCTTGACCGCAAAACCATCCGGTGGGCACCCTCCAAGCATGAGCACCCAGCCCCCCGCCGGCGAACGCTTCGCCTCGTTCGAACAGTTCTATCCCTATTACATCCACGAGCATTCCAACCGGACGTGCCGGCGGATCCATGTGGTGGGGTCAGCGCTGGTGATCGGGGTGGCGATACTGGCGCTGGTGACGCTGAACGCCTGGTGGCTGCTGGCCATGCCGGTGATCGGCTATGGCTTCGCCTGGGTGGGGCATTTCTTCTTCGAGAAGAACCGGCCCGCGACGTTCAAATACCCGCTGTGGAGCCTGATGGGCGACTGGCGGATGTTCTTCGAGACCGTCAGCGGCCGCCGGAAATTCTAGTCGGCGACGCCGACCGAAGACGTGTCCGACGCCGACGCCATCTGCGTCGATTGGCTGGGGGTCGAATCCCAGGACGGGGGGCAGCCGTCGAAGCGACCGGCATCGGCGATGGTCAGGGTGCGCATGTTCAGGCGCTGGGCCTGCCGCATCGAGCCGCGGCCGTGACCGGTGTACAGATCGACCTTCTGGCCCTTGATGCCGCCGCCGATGTCGGACGCGTACCAGTAGCCATCGTGGATGGTGCCGTCGGCCAGACGCATGCCCACCGTCTCGCGGATGAACAGGCGGGTGCGGCGGGGAATGTAGCGGGGGTCCACGGCCACGGTGCGCATGGCGATCGGGCGGCAACCCAGGGAGTCGTTGCCCGTCGCTCCGCCACCACCGGCGTGATACAGGCGGGCCGAGGCGCTCCAGCGGGCGTCGCCCTGCATGTGGGCCATCTGGTCGGCGGTCAGGGCAGCCTCGGCATCGCCGCTGTCGGAACCTTCGGTCGTGGAGGCGGTTGTCACTTCAGCGCGGTCGGCAGCGACCGCAGCTTCGTAAGACACCGGTTCTCCGGAAACGGGGAAGGCCATCGCCCAGAGCAGGGCGAACGCAGCGGCTGAGCCGAGCATGATGATACTCATGGAATCACCGGTCCCGACGTGTCCGGCCCGGCGCTTGTCGTTTCTAATTGTGGCAAAAACCGGACATAGAGCGTTGGGTGCGACCATCAAACCGATTCAGCCGTGGAAAACCACCGGTCCGTAGTGATCAGCGTGGGGCGCCGTTGACTATGTGGGCCGCGCCGATAAGCAGTATTCGCAGTCTTGGTGTATTTTGCTGTGCGATCATGCTGGACGTGGATACGGCGTTGTTCTGCATTAGCACGCGTGATTTTTGTATTGGCAACGCATCACTACCCACATCGTCGATCGACTGTCCGCCCCGCCCAGGGCTGTGGATAACTCTGACCCGTGTGAACGGAGATCGAGGCGTGGTTCGACCGGCGGCAAAAATGGGCTAAGGGCAGGGCACTCATGTCCGGAGCCTGTCCATGAAGCGTTTCGTCGTTGCCGCTGCTGCGGTCTGTGCCCTGGCCGTCGCGGCCGCGCCCGCCGTGGTTTCCGCCTGGGGCAACACCGGCCACCGGCTGATCGGAGTAGCCGCGGTGCGCGCGCTGCCCGACGACCTGCCGGCCTTCCTGCGCACATCCGCGGCCGCGACCGAAGTCGGCGAACTGGCCCGCGAGCCGGACCGCTGGAAAGGCGCAGGCCAGCCGCACGACCGCGAGCGCGACACGGCCCACTTCGTCGACATGCTGGATGACGGCCGCATCATGGTCGCGGGTGGTCCGTCCATCGACGAACTGCCGGAGCTGAAGCACCAGTATGACGCCGCCCTCATCGCCGCAGGCAGCTCGGTGAACGAGGCGGGCTATCTGCCCTATGCCATCATGGACGGCTATCTGCAGCTGGTGCGCGATTTCGCCTACTGGCGCGTGCTGAATGCCATCGAGGCGCGCGAGACCGATCCGGGCAAGCGAGCCTGGTACCGTGAGGATCGCATCCGGCGCGAGGCCCTGATCCTGCGCGACATGGGGGTGCTGGGCCACTACATCGGCGACGGCTCTCAGCCGCACCATACGACCATCCACTACAATGGCTGGGACCGGAACACGCCCAATCCCGAGGGCTTCACCACCTCGCGCCAGACGCACGGCCTGTTCGAAGGGACCTTCACCGCCCGCGTCGCGCGCCTTGATCTGGTCGAGGCGGGCATGGCCGCGCCACGCGTCGATGGGTTCGAGCTGAGGACGCGCGTTCCGGCCTATCTGAAGACCACCCTGGCCGAGGTCACGCCCTTCTATCGGCTGGAGAAGGACGGCGGCTTCCGTGACGGCGACCCCCGCGGCGCGACCTTTGCAGTGGCGCGTCTGTCTGCGGCGGCGGCGGAACTGCGCGACTTCTATACCGCCGCCTGGCGGGCCTCGGCGGACGTCTCCATCGGCTGGCCGGCGGTCCAGGTCGCCGAGGTCGAGGCCGGGACGGCCGATCCCTGGCTGGCCATGTATGGCGAGGACTGATTGTCCGAGCCTTCGATCCTGACGCCTCCGGTCGTCATCCTCGACAAGTCCCAGATGGCCGAGAACATCGGGGCGGTGGCCAGGGTGATGGCCAATTTCGGCCTGTCGGAGCTGCGGCTGGTCGCCCCTCGTGACGGCTGGCCGCAGGAGCGGGCCTGGGCGACCGCCTCGGGCGCGGACTGGGTGCTGGAGGACGTCCGGGTATTCGACACGGTGGCCGAGGCCATCGCCGATCTGAACGTCGTTCACGCCGCCACCGCCCGCCCGCGCGAGACACGCCAGCCCGTGCGCACGCCGCGCGAAACGGCGCGCACCCTGTATGACGACAGGGCCTCGGGTCTGAACGTCGGCCTGCTGTTCGGGGGCGAGCGGGCGGGGTTGGAGACCTCCGACATCGCCCTGTGCCAGGGCATCGTCACCATCCCCATCGACCCGCGCCACCAGAGCCTGAACCTGGCCCAGGCTGTGGCGATCAATGCCTATGAGTGGCGGGCGACCGTGCTGGACGCTCCTCCGCCCAACTTCCGAGAGGCCGAGCCGCCGGCCGACGGGGCCCTGACGCTGGGGATGTACGAGCATCTGGAGCGGGAGCTGGACGCCGCCGGCTTCTTTCACCCGCCCGAGAAGTTCCGCTCGATGAGCCAGAACCTGCGCGTCATGCTGGGCCGCGCCGCCTTCACGGCCCAGGAGGTGGCGACGTTCCGGGGCGTGATCACGGCGTTGTCGAAAGGCCGGGGTCGGGTGCTGGCGCGACTGGCGGCGGAGAAGAACGGGCCGAAGGAATGACAGAGCAGCAGGTCGAGCGGCTGCTGCATGAGCTGTGTGTCGACCTAGGATTCTGTCTTCCGCCTAATGCTTACGAAGCGCTGGTTGTCACCCCGCCTTCGACTGCCGAAGACTTCGCTCGAGAGGTTTTTCAGGCAGAAGGTCTGGACTTTGACACCGATGCACATCCTGACATTCGCCAAGCGGTCTTGAACAGAGTGGCCAAGCATCTTGATGAAGCTGGCCCCCTCCACCC
>NZ_JAEMRO010000009.1 GCF_016463295.1 Brevundimonas sp. | reverse complement strand
CCCCCAACCCCGGCCCTTCCCCCATCAAGGGGGAAGGGAGAAGAAAGCATTGCACTCATTCCTCTACCCTCAGATCCGCCGCCCGCGCGTGGGCCTCCAGACCTTCCAGTCGGGCCAGCCGGGCCGCGACCGGGGCGAGCGCCGCAGCACCCTTCCCGGACACAGACTGCACCGACATGGACGTCATGAAGCTGGCGGTGGTGACGCCGCCCAAGGTCTTGGCCCCGCCGTCCGTGGGCAGGACGTGGCTGGGCCCGGCGGCATAGTCGCCGAGCGTCTCGGCGGCATAGGCACCGACGAAGACGGCCCCGGCGGCTGTGATCTTGTCCACGCGCGTCTCGGCGTCCTCGGTCTGCAGCGCGAGGTGTTCGGGGCCATAGGCGTTGGAGACGACGCAGGCGGTGTCGAGGTCCGGCACCCGGATCGCGCGGGCCTCGGCAAGAGAAGCGCGGGCGATGTCGGCGCGGGGCAGGGTGGCGATCTGTTCGTCCACCTCGGCCAGAATCTCGTCGATCATCCGCTCGCTGTCGCAGACCAGCACGACCTGGGCGTCGGCGTCATGCTCGGCCTGGCTGAGCAGGTCGGCGGCGGCCAGGACCGGATCGGCGCGGCGGTCGGCGATGACCAGCAGTTCCGAAGGACCGGCGGGCATGTCGACGGCGGGGCCGCCAGGACGGGCCGAGGCTTGCTTTTTGGCCTCGGCGACCCAGGCATTGCCGGGGCCGTACAGCTTGTCGCAAGGCGGGATGATGCCGTCCTCAAGCTCTGCGCCGAAGGTCAGGGCCGCGATCGCCTGGGCCCCGCCGACCAGCCACAGGTCGTCCAGACCGGCCTCGGCGGCGGCGAAGATCATGGCGGGGTGGGGCGAGCTGGACTTCGACGGCGGTGTCACCGCGACCCTGCGACCGACGCCTGCGACCTCGGCCGGAATGGCCAGCATCAGCAGGGAGGAAAACAGCGGGGCCGAGCCGCCGGGCACATAGAGGCCCACTGTCGACAGCGGTCGCCAGACCAGGCGCGAGCGGACGCCCGGCGTGATCTCGACCCATTGTGAGTCTTCGGGCCGCGTCGCCTGGTGGAAGATGCGGACATTCTCCGCCGCCATGCGGATGGCGCGGGTGTCGGCGGGGGCCAGCGCCGACCGCGCCTCGGCCACCACATCGGGGGTCAGGGCCAGGCGACGCGGCGGGGTGCCGTCCAGCTTGACGCTCCAGTCGGTGACGGCCTGGCCGCCGCGCATCTGAACGTCGTCCATGATCTCGCGCACCGTGTCGGTGACGCGGGTTTCGGTGCGCTGGCGCGGGCGGGCGAGGGCTTCGATGCGGCCTGCCGCATCCAGCGAATTCCAGTCGAAGCGCTTCATCACATCATCTTCTCGATGGGCAGGACCAGTATGGCCGAGGCCCCGGCGGCCTTCAGCTTCTCCAGCGTTTCCCAGAAGACGGCCTCCTGACAGACCGCGTGGACGGCCACCGCGTCGTCGCGGCCCGACAGGGGCATGACGGTGGGCGAGCCTGCGCCCGGCAGGATGGCGGTGATGGCGTCCAGCGCCGAGCGCGGGGCGTTCAGCATGACGTATTTGGCCCCTTGCGAGGACACCACACCGCTCATCCGCTCGATGATGCTGTCCAGCAGGTGCGCCAGGCCGGGTTCCGGGGCGACGGGCGAGCGGATCAGCACGGCCTGACTGTCCAGCACCGTGTCCTTCGCCACGAGGCCATTGGCCTCCAGCGTCGCGCCGGTGGAGACCAGGTCGCAGATGGCGCTGGCCAGTTTCAGTCGGGGCGAGACCTCCACGGCCCCGCGCATGGTCACGATGTCCGCCGCCACGCCGCGCTCGTCGAGGAAGCGACGCAGGATCTTGGGATAGGAGGTGGCGATGCGCAGGCCGTTCAGCGATGCCGGGCCATCATAGGCGAGGGTCGGGGGCACGGCGATCTTCAGCGTGCAGCGACCGAAGCCCAGAGGCATGACGACCTCAGCCACCGGACCGCCATTACGGGCCTCTTCCAGCACATTTTCGCCGACCACGCCCAGGTCACAGACGCCGTCCGCCACGAAGGTGGGAATGTCGTCGTCGCGCACGCGCAGCAGGTCGATGGGATAGTTCTCCACCCGATACAGCAGGTCGTTATTGCCCTTGATGACCCGCAGGCCTGCGTCGCGGACGAGGTCGAGGCTGCGCTCCGACAGGCGGCCGGATTTCTGGATGGCGATGCGAAGTCGCCCTTGCACGGTACTCATGTAGTCAACTCAGCCTTTGATCCGGTCCAGCACCAGGCGGTAGCCTTGATGCGGCATTTCCTTGAGATAACGGGCGACCCGCACGACGGTGGTCGGGCTGGCATGGGCCTCCACCGCAATCTCGCGATACGACTTGCCGCCGCCGTCCAGCAGACGGGCGACCTCCCAGCGCTCGGCGAAGGCGCGCAGTTCCGCCGGCGTGCACAGGTCGTTCAGAAACGCCTGAACCTCCTCACGGGTCTTGAGCGCCAGCAGGGCGTCATAGAGCGCGACCCGGCTCAGGGTCGTGTCGGCGGCGGGGCGGGTCGCGGCGTCGGTCATGGCGTTCCACTATGGTGTAACACTGGAACGGTCAAGGGGCGAAGTTCGGGATGGAAAGGTGTCGCAGGCCTCTCTATCTGAGCCTCATGGACAAGGTTGTGATCATCGGCGCGGGGCATGCGGGCGGTACGGCGGCGGCGCTGCTGCGGCAGTATGGGTTCGAGGGCCAGATCGTGTTGGCCGGGTCTGAGACCGTGCCGCCCTATCAGCGGCCGCCCCTGTCCAAGGCCTGGCTGAAGGGGCATGCGGAGCGGGACGATCTGCTGCTGAGGCCCGACAGCTTCTATGTCGAACAGGACATCGATCTGCGGCTGGGGGTGACGGCGACTGCCATCGAACAGGCGGGGCGAAGCGTGGCCTTTTCGGACGGCACGACCGAGACCTATAACGCCCTGATCCTGGCGACCGGTTCGGTGGCGCGAAAGCTGGCCATTCCCGGCGCGGATCGGCCCGAACTGATCGAATTGCGAACGCTGGAGGATGCCGAACGGCTGAAGGCGGCGCTGGGACCCGGCCGGCGGCTGGCCGTGGTCGGGGGCGGCTATGTCGGGCTGGAGGCCGCGGCGTCGGCCCGTGCCCTGGGGGCCGAGGTCGCGGTGATCGAGCGGATGGACCGGGTGCTGGCGCGCGTGGCGTCGGAGACCCTGTCGACCTTCTTCACCGCCTGGCACCGCGCCCAGGGCGTCGACATTCTGACGGGGGCGGAGGTCACGGCGTTCGAGGCGGACGGCGTGCGGCTGGCGGATGGACGGCTGATCGCGGCGGACGCCATCCTGGTCGGGGTCGGGGCCCTGGCCAATGAGGCGTTGGCGCATCAGGCGGGGCTGGACTGTCTGAACGGCATCGTCGTGGACGAGGCGGCGCGGACCAGCGATCCGGCCATCTGGGCCATCGGCGATGCGACCCACCGCCCGATCCCCGTGCACGGTGCCCTGCGCCACCGGCTGGAAAGCGTGCCCAATGCGCTGGAACAGGCCAAACAGGCCGCCGCCGCCATCACCGGACGCCCTGCGCCCGCGCCTGAGGTGCCGTGGTTCTGGTCCGACCAGTATGAGCTGAAGCTGCAGATCGCGGGCCTGCCCGATGGGGCCGACCGCCAGATCGTGCGGGGCGTGCCGGACATCGATACAGGCCCGGTCGGCTTTGCGGTCTTCCATCTGGCGGGCGCCCGGATCGTGTCGGTCGAGGCCGTCAATGCGCCGGCCGAGTTCATGGCGGGCCGCCAGATGATCGCGCGTGGTACGCCGGTGGATGCGGAGAAGCTGGCGGACACCTCGGTGTCGATGAAGCTGGTGGCCAACTAACCGATCGTCAGGTCCAGCTGGCGCGAGATCAGCAGTCGTCCCGCACCCAGATCCAGCGCGGCGCGACGACCCTCGAAGGCCTCCATGCCGACCAGGCCGTCTGGGAAGTTGGGCAGGGCGGGCTGTTCGAAGACGCCGACCCGGACCCGGCGGTACAGCTGCTCGGCAAAGGTGACGGTGCGGGCCTCGACCGTATCGGCGCGCATCGAGCCGCCCAGGACCAGGCTGACGCCGCTCTCGCTGGGACGCCCGTCCAGCAGGCCGACGCCTGCGGCGGAGCCGCGCGACACCGCCAGCAGGGAGGATGAGCCGGTGTCGACGACGGCGTTCAGTACATTCCCCTCAACAGTGACCTCGGCGACCAGGGCATTGCCGTCGCGCACCACCTCGGCCTCGATCATGTCCTCGGGCGGGACGAAGGCACCCGGCACGATCAGGCGCACATGACGGCGGTCGGCATCCAGCGCCAGGACGACCTGTTCCAGCACATCGCGGCCCAGAATCAGTGGCGTGGCCAGCCCCTCCACGGCCGCCAGCGGACCCAGGTCCAGAATGGCGGCGCGGAGCCCCCCGATGCGAAGCCCCGGCAGGTCGAGGTCCAGCGTCGTGCCGCGCCCGACCTGCGATCCGCCGCCGACGCCATAGGCCAGCAGGGGCATGTCGAACAGCGAGCGTTCGCGCGGGGCCAGGGTCGCGACGAAGCCGCGATCCACCACCGAATACTGGGCCCCGGTATCGATCAGGGCGATGACGTCCCGGCCCTCGATCGTCGCTTGGATCGTCGGGACGTTGGCGCGCCTAGCATAGGGCGACCAGGGCGTGGCATGGCCGTCGGCAAAGATGAGGTCGGGTTTCGGCCAGATCAGATTGTCGCGCGCCCACCAGGCCGCGCCGGCGACGGCGGCCAGTCCTGCGGCGCGGATCAGGAGGTTGCGACGGTTCATGCCGCTTCAACATGGCGGCTGGGGCGGGGCGATGCCAGAGCGCGTTTGTCGCGGGCAACGGCGACCTGATGGATGCCCCCCGACATCCACCAGGCCCCTTGGCCGAACCGGTGTCTCCGACGCCCGGTCGACCGTCCGTGTGCAACCGGACGCGAGCGGGACTGGACCATGCCTCAGGGTCGCCGTCGAACGGCTTCACCCCTCAGGCGAACGGCGTGACTAACGTAGGCCGAAGGGCACGATCCGGTTGGCGGTGTCGTGACCGATGTCGGCGGCCCCGAGATACGGAATCCCCGAGCGCGCGCACCAGTAGCGGACGATCTCTTCCGCCGTCAGGCCGAACGCCGGGTCGTTCTCGACGATGTCCGAGACGCGGCCCAGCCGGATTCCCGCGACACGCCGGATGGAGGCCTGGCCGGTCAGATGAAACATCATCCGGTCGATGCGGTACAGGGGCTCGGCCACATCCTCCAGCATCAGGACGTGGCCCGTCAGATCGGGCTCCAGCGCCGTGCCGACTAGGGCATCCAGAATGCTGAGATTGAAGGCCACGGCGGGTCGCGGATCTGTGTGCAAGGACGGCTCCCACCCCTCGCGGTCGCCCTTGGTCAGCCAGCGCAAAGCGCGATAGGCGGCTGCGTCGTCGCGCACGGCATCCGAGGCCATCGGGCCGTGGGCCAGGTGCGGAAACCCGGCCTTGTAGAGCAGGGCCAGCAGGCTGCCCGCATCCGAATAGCCCAGATAGCGCTTGGTCCGCGCCACATCAGTCAGGCGCGGCAGGACGGCCTCCGCGATCCGGCAGGAGCCATAGCCGCCGCGCGCGAACCAGATCGCATCCAGGCGTGGGTCGTTGGCGAACTCCACAAAGGCATTGGCCCGTGTCGCGTCATCACCGCCGAAATGGCCGTGCTTGAGGAAGCAGGCGGGGTGGAAGACCACCGACACGCTGCCGTCGGGATAGTGGGCCGCCATCCAGGCGTGGACGGCCTCGGCGCGGCTGCGGTCGAAGCGCGAGCTGGCGTTGACGATACCGATCTTCATGAGGCTGTGGTCTCGCGCTTCGCCCGCAAACAAAAATGATCTAGTCAGGCGACCCGACCTTCCCCGGTTTCGCCCCCCGAGATCAAGCGTGCATCAAGACGACTATTTCTTCTGCGGTATCGGTGGCTCGGGCATGCTGCCCCTGGCCCTGATCGTCCAGTCGCGCGGCGGCCATGTCGAGGGCTCGGACCGGTCCAACGATCAGGGGCGGACGCCGGTGAAGTTCGACTGGCTGCGCGGTCGAGGCATCGCCCTGCATCCCCAGGACGGATCGGGTGTCACCCGGGTAGACCAGGTCGTCGTCGCCACCGGCGCGGTAGAGGATACGGTGCCCGATATCGGTGCGGCGCGGCGGGTTGGCGCTCGGATCGTGACCCGGCCGCAGATGCTGTCCCAGCTGTTCAATGCGGCCCCGACCTCCATCGGTATCGCGGGAACCAGCGGCAAGTCCACCATCACCGGCATGGTCGCCTGGATCCTGCATCAGGCCAGGCGTGCGCCGACCGTCATGAACGGTGCGGTGATGAGGAATTTCGTCGATGGCGACCACCCCTTCGCCAGCGCCCTGATCGGCGGTCAGGATCTGTTCGTGTCCGAGGTCGATGAGTCGGACGGTTCCATCGCCGCCTATAACGCGACGGTGGCGGTGGTCTCGAACATCTCGCTTGACCACAAGTCGATGGAGGAGTTGCGCGATCTGTTCGGTGGCTTTGTCGCGCGGGCGGATCGGGCGGTGCTGAACCTGGACAACCCCGAGACGGCGGCTCTCGCGCAGGAGTTGGTCGAGGCGGGTCGGGCCGATGCGGTTCTGACTTTCGCCCTCGGCAACGACGAAGCCGATCTGTCGGCGCACGATCTGGTGCCGCAACCGACAGGGATGACCTTCAAGCTGAGAGATCGCAAAAGCGGCGCGAACCTGCCCGTGACCCTGAACGTGCCCGGGGCCCATAATGTCGCCAATGCCCTGGCGGCCCTGGGCGCGACGACGGCGCTGGGTGTGCCTCTGGCCGAGGCGGTTGCGGCGCTGGAAACCTTTGCCGGCATTCGGCGCCGGATGGAGGTCGTCGGGACGGCCAATGGCGTCACCGTCATCGACGATTTCGCCCACAACCCCGACAAGATTGCCGCCACCCTGAAGACCCTGCACGCCTTCGACGGGCGGCTGCTGATCCTGTTCCAGCCGCACGGCTTTGGGCCGCTGAAGCTGATGAAAGCCGAGTTCATCGCAGGGTTCGCCGGTCTGATGCGACCCGACGACGTCCTGCTGATGCCCGAGCCGGTCTACTATGGCGGGACCACGGATCGCAGTGTCGGAAGCGAGGACATTGCGGCCGGCGTGCGAACCCATGATCGTCGTGCCGAGGCCCTGTCGACGCGCGAGGCCTGTGGCGATCGCCTGATCGAGATGGCGCAGCCCGGCGACCGGATCGTGGTCATGGGGGCGCGGGACGATACGCTTTCGACCTTTGCGGACGGTCTCGTCGAGCGGTTGAAATCGTCCGCTTAAGGACTGTATTTAAACAGAATATCGCGAAAGGTTCACGAACGGCAAAGCTGCCGTTAAAGGTCCCGCGTCTATGGCTCGCTGCCCACAGGAGTAGCGTATGGCCCGGATCGGAGACTTTGCCAGCGTCGCGCCGCCCGTGGGCCCCGACACGCCCGGTGCCGAAGTCTTCGACCGCTTCCAGCGCGAGGCGGATACCCTGGTCATCGCCGTGGTCGATGCGGATCAGCGTCCGCTGGGCCTGATCGAGCGCAATGCCTTCACCCTGAAGATGGCCGCCGAATTCGGTCGCGCCCTCTATGCCCGCCGCCCGGCCTCGACCTTCATGGATGCGAACCCCCGCGTGCTGGACGCCGATGCGGACGCCGAGATCCTGTTCGAGAGCATCGATGCGGCCAATCTGGGCGGGTTGCTGAACGGCTTCGTGGTGACGCGGTCGGGCCGGTATCTGGGCGTGGGGGCCGGTGTCCACGTGCTTCAGGCCGGCAGCGCCATCCACAAACGCCGGGCAGAGGCGATGAGCGAGCTGGCGCAGGATCTGGTCCGCGCCGAGGCCGAGGCCCGCGCCTCCAGCCGCGCCAAGTCCGAGTTTCTGGCGGTGATGAGCCATGAGATTCGTACGCCCCTGAACGGCGTGCTGGGCGTGGCTGCCCTGATGGAGCGGGAGCTGACGCAGGAAGCCATGCGGCCCTATGCACGGACGATCCTGGATTCGGGCCACAGCCTGCTGCGGCTGCTGACCGATGCGCTGGACATGTCGCGGGCCGAGGCGGGGCTGATGAGCTTCGAGACGGCCCCGGTTCATATCGATGCCATCGCCGCCGATCTGATGGCTCTGTGGACGCCGAGGGCGCAGGAGAAGGGGCTGACCCTGACGGTCCGCTGCGACACGACGGGCCATGACTGGGTGGTCGGCGACGAGATGCGGCTGAAGCAGCTGCTCAACAATCTGATCGGCAATGCGCTGAAGTTCACGCCCTCGGGCGAGGTCGCGGTGCATCTGACCAGCGCGTGGGATCAAGGGGCCGTGCGTCTGATCGGGACCGTCGACGACAGCGGTCCGGGCATCGACGAGGCGACGGCGCGCACGATCTTTCAGCCCTTCAATACCGGCAAGGCCGGGCGTGAGGGGGCAGGCGCGGGCCTGGGTCTGGCCATCTGTCGCCAGATCGTGGAGCGGATGCAGGGTGTGCTGGCGGTCGAGCGATCCCCGCAGGGCGGCGCGCGGTTCCGATTCGACCTGGCGCTGCCTTGCGCGGGCCCCGAGATGCGCGGCGCGGTCGAAGGCCTGCCCGAACCGACGCCGCACGAGACCCTGCATGTGCTGGTCGTTGACGACAACGCCACCAATCGCTTCGTCGCCGGCAAGCTGCTGGAAATGTTTGGCTGCACCCACGAGACCGCCGATGATGGCGCGCAGGCGGTGGAGCGCGTCGGTCAGCGGCCCTTCGATCTGATCCTGATGGACGTGAAGATGCCGGTGATGGACGGGGTGGAGGCGACACGCGCCATCCGGGCTTCGGGCCAGCCGCAGGCCTCCATCCCCATCGTGGCCCTGACGGCCAATGCCGATCCGCGCGACGAGATCGAATATCTGGCGGCGGGGATGAACGGCGTGGTGCAGAAGCCGATCCAGCCCGAACTGCTTCTGGCGGCCATCCGGCGGGCCCTGACGCCGTCGGAGCTAGAGGTTTCGCGCGCCGCTTGAGGATCATCACGCCTATGCGGTCGTCAGACGCTCAGGCCGCGCGAATATCCCCGTCCCGGTCCGAAGGATTCTCGATGGCGCGAAGCGTGGATACGAAGTCGTCGCGCCAGACGCTGACATCGGTGTCGCGTACCACCTGCATCAGGGCCTGATACTTCCGCTTGCGCTCCTCCAGCGGCATGGTGAGGGCGCGCTTGATGGCGTCGGCGACCTCCTCGCGGCTGAACGGATTGACCAGCAAAGCCTCGCCCATCTGTTCGGCCGCCCCGGCGAAGCGCGACAGGACCAGAACGCCCGGATCGTCAGGGTTCTGGGCCGCGACATATTCCTTGGCGACCAGGTTCATGCCGTCGCGCAGGGGCGTCACCAAGCCGACGCGCGCCGCACGATAGATGCCCGCCAGCTGGTCCCGGCGATAGGTTCGGTTGATGTAGCGGATCGGCTGCCAGTCCATGTCGGCATATTCGCCGTTGACCCGCCCGGCCAGGGAATCCAGGCGGCCGCGAATGTCCTGATAGGTGTCGACATCGTCCCGGCTGATCGGGGTGACCTGCAAAAGGAAGACCTGCCCGCGCATGTCGGCGTTGTCGTGCAGGAACTGCTCATAGCCCAACAGCCGTTCCTCCAGACCCTTGGAATAGTCCAGACGGTCCACGCCGACCATCATTGAGCGGAAGGCCGAGGACGCCGCCATCCGGTCGTAGGTGCGGCGTCCGAAGGCGGAGTTCCGGGCCTCCAGAAATCCCTCGACGTCGATACCGATGGGAAAGACGCCGGTCTGGACGGTCTTGCCGAAGGCTTCCAGAGCGTCGTTGGGCAACAGCTTGCCGTCCACACTGGGTTCGGAGGCGACGTAGTCGCGGAACAGGTCCAGCCATTCGCGGGTGTGAAAGCCGATCAGGTCGTAGTCGAACATCGACTCCACCAGCCGACGGTGGTGGGGCAGGGTGACCAGAAGCTGGCGCGCGGGCCAGGGCGTGTGCAGGAAGAAGCCGATCCGGTTTCTGATGCCCAGGCGGCGCAGGTCCCGCGCCATCGGGATCATGTGATAGTCATGGACCCAGATGATGTCGTCCGGCTGGATCAGCGGGGCCAGAACCTCGGCGAAGCGGGCATTGGTGCGCTCATAGCCCTCGCCATAGGTGCGCTCATAGGCGGTCAGATCGACCCGGTGGTGAAACAGCGGCCAAAGGGTCTTGTTGGCATAGCCGTTGTAATATTCGTCGACGTCCTGCGCTTCCAGATCGACCAGGGCGACGGTGACGCCGGCGCGATCCTCGATCTTGGCCTCGCCCGTGAACGTCTCGACGGTTTCGCCGGACCAGCCGAACCACAGGCCGTCGTAGGTCTTCAGCGCCGCCGACAGGGCCATGGCCAGACCGCCCGCGGACCCGGCGGACGGGTCCTTGGGGGCCGAGACGCGGTTGGAAACGACGATCAGGCGGCTCATGGGCAAACGCTCATCGCGCGTCCGTCCAGGATCGGCTGAGCAGGACCGCGCAGTTGATGATGCCAACCAGCGAATAGGTCTGCGGATAGTTCCCCCACAGTTCGTTGTCCCCGAGTGAGATATCTTCGCTGAGCAGGCCCGCATGAGTCCGGCGGCTCAGCATCTGTTCGAAGATTTCGCGCGCCTCCTCGGTGCGGCCGTTCTGGTGCAGGGCCTCGATGAACCAGAAGGTGCAGAAGTTGAAGGCCGTCTCCGGTTCGCCGAAATCGTCCGGCTCGACATAGCGGAACAGATAGGGACCTTTCTTCAGGTCGCGCTCGATGGCGTCGAACGTGGCGACCTGGCGGGGGTCCATCGGATCGATGAAGCCGAGGTCGGTCATCTGGAGCAGGGAGGCGTCCAACTCGCGATTGCCGAAACTGGCGGCGAACCGGCCCTCGTCGGGCAGGAAGGTCTCGGCCTCGACCCGCTTGTGGATGACGTCCGCCCGCTCGCGCCAGAAGGTCGCCCGGTCCTCAAGGCCCAGATGCGCCGCCGCCTTGGCCAGACGGTCGCAGGCGGCCCAGCACATGACCGAGGAATAGGTGTGCACCCGCGCGATGGTGCGGAACTCCCACAGGCCGGCATCGACCTGGTCATGCATGGCGAAGGCGCGGTCCCCGACCCTTTCCAGGGCGTGGAAGTCCTCGACCGTGCCGGGACGAAGCAGCCGCTGATCGTAGAAGCTCTGCACCAGCGGAAGGACGATCTGACCATAGACGTCGTGCTGCAGGTGTTCGCGCGCCTGATTGCCGACACGCACCGGCTTCATGCCGCGATAGCCCGCGACGGTCTCGGTGATCCGCTCGTCGATGTCTTCTTCCAGACCGACACCATAGACGGGCTGGACGTGGCCACCCGCGGACTGGTCGACGAGGTTCCTGAGGTAGCCGAGGTAGTTCTCCAGGATGTCCACGGCACCCAGCCGGTTCAGCGCCCGCACGGTATAATAGGCGTCGCGGATCCAGCAGTAGCGATAGTCCCAGTTGCGCCCGCTCTCGGGAAACTCGGGCACCGAGGTGGTCATGGCCGCGACAATGGCCCCCGTCTCCTCATAAGCGCAGAGCTTCAGGGTGATGGCCGCGCGGATCACTGCCTCCTGCCAGTCCAGCGGCAGATAGAGGGTCCGGACCCAGTCCTGCCAGTAGGCCACGGTGCGATCCAGAGCGGCTTCCACGCCCGCGCCGACCTCCTGATCGTAGCCCTCGTCGGGTCCCAGGAAAAAGGCGTGGGGTTTCTCGAGACGGAACGTCCGCTCGTCGAGGATATGCGACACCGGGCAGTCGGTGGTCAGACGGAAGGTGACGTCGGTGCAGACATAGCGGATGTGGTTCGATCCACTGGTACACTCCGCCCGACGCGCGCCCCAGTCGGCCGAGGGGCGTAGGCGCACAGTGATGCGGGGCGATCCGTTCAGAGGGCGCACGATCCGCCCGAAGGCCAGCGGGCGATAGGTCCGGCTGTGCTTCATGTGGCGAGGGGCGAAGTCGACGATTTCGACGGCGGCACCGTCCGAGGCCGTCAGCACGGTGCGCAGCACGGGCGTGTTGCGGATGTAGGCCTGTTCGACCGAGGCCTGCTCCTCCAGCCGGATGTCCCAGAAGCCGTGTTCAGGATCGTTGCCGTCCATCAGGGCCGAGAACACGGGATCGCCGTCGACGCGCGGGGCGCAGGCCCAGACGAACCGTCCCTCGCGGTCGATCAGGGCGCTGATCGAACAGTTGCCAATGGGGGCGAGGTCGAGGTTGGGGGTCATGCGATCTCCTCGATCCGGTCCAGCCAGTCCAGCACAGCGTCCACGTCGGGAAGGCCGAAGCGGGCCGCCGTTCCGCGCGGCGGTCCGACCAGAACGCCGAATCCGCCCAGTGCCTCGGCGGCTTGGAAGCCGTATTCGTCCGTCAGATCGTCGCCCAGCATGACCGGTATGGCACCCCTGAACGGGGCCTCGTTCATGAAGGCCGTCAGCGCGGTCCCCTTGTCCGATCCCGGCGTCTTCAGTTCGATCACCAGATTGCCGGGTTGAAGGCTCAGGCCCGTCTCCTCGGCCAGGCGCTCGGCCAGGGCCTCGGCGGCGGCGGCATGGGTGGGTGCGCCCCGGAAGTGCAGGCCTGCGGCGACCGTCTTGTCCTCGACGATCATGCCGGGTCGAGTGCGGGCAAAGTCGTCGAAGGCCTCGACCGCCTCACGCACGGCCGCGTCGGGCTCGGATCGCAACAGCTGGCCATCGGCCCGGCGGCGTTCGAGCCCATGCACACCCGAGGCCGACGCTACGGCCTCGTCCGCGATCCGGTCGATCTCCTTGATGGTGCGTCCGCTCAGGATCGCGACACGCCCGGCGAGGCGTTGGCCCAGAGATTTCAGGCTGGCCGTTCGGCGAGGGTCAGCAACCACATCGTCCGGGGTTGAGGCCAGAGGGGCCAGGACGCCATCCATGTCCAGAAACAGGGCGGGACGTTGAAGCCGTAGGGGTGGAGGCGGCAATTGCGCGGGGGTATCGGCGCGCGCTGTCGCGGCACCCTGGGTCGTCTCTAGCGTCACCATGGGCCTCCTAACGCATCAACCGCTCTGGGTTTCCCGCAAGCGTCACCTTTTCTTCGCAGGCGCAGCATGCACGGGCCAGGACTCAACATTGTGAAACCGGCGGGGATGGGTCAAATCCCTGTTCATGAGCACGCTCGAGCCCCTATCCGCCGATCCCGCCGCCATGGTCGCCAGGGCGCGGGAGGTGATCGCCCTGAACATCTCTGCGCTCCAGCAGCTGGAGGCGGCGATCGATGACAGCCTGGCCCGGGCGGTCGAGGTCATCCTGTCGCGTCCCGGCTATCTGGTGGTCACCGGCATGGGCAAGTCGGGCCATATCGGGGGCAAGATCGCCGCGACCCTGGCGTCGACCGGCACCAACGCCTTCTTCGTTCACCCGGCGGAGATGAGCCACGGCGACCTGGGCATGCTGCGCAAGGATGTGACCCTGCTGGCCATCTCCAACTCGGGCGAAAGCCGAGAGTTGCGCGATCCGCTGATCTACTGCCAACGCGAAGGCATTCCGGTCATCGGCATCACCCAACGGCCGAACAGCTTCCTGGGCCGGATGTCCGCGATCTGCCTGACCTTGCCGAATGCGCCGGAGGCACATCCCGACGGCCTGGCCCCCACCACCTCGACCCTGATGACCCTGGCCATGGGGGATGCACTGGCTATGGTCCTGACCGAGCGGCGCGGTTTCACCGCCGAGGATTTCGGCCTGCACCATCCCGGCGGCAAGCTGGGCATGAGCCTGCAGAGCGTGCGCGACTGGATGGGCGACCGGCCGCCGGCCCCGGCCACGGTTCCGCTGGATGCCAGCTTCGCCGAGGTCGTCTCGGCCATTACCGAAGGTCGCAAGGGGGCGGCCGCCGTGGTCAATGAGGACGGCACCCTGGCGGGCATCGTCACCGACGGCGACGTGCGCCGGGCCTTTGCGCGGGGCGACCTCAGCGGCCTGACCGCCGCAGACGTCATGAGCCCCCGCCCCAAGGTCATCGACCCCAGCGCCCGCATGAGCGACGCCATTGACCTGATGACCCAGAACAAGATCGCCACCCTGCTGATCGTCGAGGACGACCGCCCGGCCGCCATCGTCCACATTGCCGAGCTGATGCAGGCGGGATATGTCGGCTAGCCGAACTCGGCTGCGCCCCGTTTGACCATGTCCTGGACGATCGGATCCATCAGACAGCCGACCACCTCCAGATCATAGGCGTCTTCCGCCGCCGCCCGATCCGTCAGCCGGGGCAGCTTGGTGGGGCGAAGAGAGCGCAGGCGATATTCCGACTTC
Organism: Brevundimonas sp.; assembly: GCF_016463295.1. Taxonomy (GTDB): domain Bacteria; phylum Pseudomonadota; class Alphaproteobacteria; order Caulobacterales; family Caulobacteraceae; genus Brevundimonas. The sequence goes on along the minus strand of NZ_JAEMRO010000009.1, from coordinate 43,274 downwards.
AACACCGCGCCGTGCGCGTTTATGCGCTCCAGCAGCTCCAGCCGGACACCGGCCTCGCTTTTCAGAAGAGTGTTCCTGACGGCCATGGTCGCCTCCCCGATGTGGCGAGGATGACACGGCCTTCTGCAAATGTGGAGTCACGGCGTGGTGAGTGGCGATCGCCTCAGCCGTACATGTCGCCCAGATAGACGCGGCGGACCTCGGGGTCGCGGATCACGTCCTCGGCCTTGCCCTCGAACAGGACCGAGCCGCCAGAGATGATCGAGGCGTGGTCGATGATTTCCAAGGTCTCGCGCACATTGTGGTCGGTGATCAGCACGCCGATCCCCCGCCCCGCCAGATAGCGGATAACTTGGCGGATGTCGGCGATGGCCAGGGGGTCGATGCCGGCAAAGGGTTCGTCCAGCAGCATGAAGCTGGGTCGACCCGCCAGGGCCCGCGCGATCTCGCAGCGACGGCGTTCTCCGCCCGACAGGCCGGAGGCCGGGGCATGGCGCAGGTGGTCGATGCGCAGCTCTTCCAGCAGACGGCTGGTCTCGTCGGCGATAGCCTTGGCACCCGTATGATGCAGTTCGACAACCGCTCGCACGTTCTGCTCGACCGTCATGCCGCGAAAGATGGAGGCCTCCTGCGCCAGATAGCCCAGGCCCATGCGCGCCCGCTGGTACATCGGCTGGGCCGTCACATCCTCGCCGTCCAGCCAGATGCTGCCGCTGTCCGGCGGGATCAGGCCGGTGATCATGTAGAAGCAGGTGGTCTTGCCGGCACCGTTGGGTCCCAGCAGGCCGACGACCTCGCCGCGCTGAACGTTCAGGGAGACGTCCTGCACGACCTTCCGCTGACCGAAGGAGCGGGCGATGTTCCGCACGCGCAAGCCCTTGGTCGCTTCGGGCGCAGGCGTGGCGTCCGCCGCAAGCGGCGTCTCCAGCACATTGAGGGCCGACAGTTCCTTGCGCGCCATGCGTCAGGCCGAGCCGCTAGGCTCAGTTCCCCGCGCTGTTGGGATAGAAGACGCCCTGGACCCGACCGTTGGAGCCGCCTTCCAGCCGCGCAGATTCCGTGCGGGTGTTGTAGGTCAGACGCGAGCCCGTCGCGACGTTCTCGCCCTGGGTCAGGATGACGTCGCCGGTGACGACGATGGTGTCATTGGCGGTGGTGTAGGTGGCGCGGTCGCCGCGGATGGTCTCTTTAGGGGTGACGAAAAAGACGTTCCCAGTCGCTTCAATCTCGCTTTCGCCAGCCTGATTTAGACCAGAGATTTGATCTGCACGAAACCGATTCTCGCCTTGTATCAGTTCAGCGCGGCCTCTCAGCGTCACGGTGCCTTTGTCCGCTTCGAACGAGTCACCGCTGTAGGCTATGGGCGCATCGGCGCTGCTGCCCCGCGCGGTCTGGGCATCGCCCAGGCTGGGCAGGGCCAGTGCGACCAGCAGGACGGCGGCGGCGGTGAGGGTCTTGGTCATGCTCATGGATCCGAACGCGACGGGTTGAATGTCCCGCGCACCTTGTTATCGCCCGTGCCGCTGAACACGACCCGGTCACCCTGTTCATAAATGGCATAGGACGAAGCGTTGATGGTTCCAAGAGGGCCCGTGCCCTGAACACCCTTGTTGCCGGTCACAATGCCGGTGGAGGTATCGACCACGGCCTCTGGCGTGACCAGGGTGAAGCCGGAGCCGCCGTCGGCGATCCGCACGTTCGGCCCGATGGTGACGGTCTTGGCGACCTGGTCATAGGTGCCACCGTCGGCGGTCAGTTCGGTGACCTTTCGACCGCCCAGGTTCAGCCTCAGCGCGGGGCCGACCAGGCGGAAACGCCCGGTTTCCGGATCGCGGATCGCGCCCTTGGCCCCGATGACGAAGCTGCGGCCCTCCGCGTCCTGGCCATGGAACATGGGGTTGTCCAGGCGGACCTCGCTGCTGGCCCCGGCCTGGCGTTCGACATCCGACATGACGGTGCGCAGGACGATCCAGCTGATGGTCCCGCCCGCCAGCACCAGGATGACGACCGGCAGCACCCGGCGCAGCAGCCGGACCCGCCGCGAGCGCGCGCGAAAGGCCGCGGCCGTCGCGGCGACGCGGGCCTCGTCATCATGGTCGCGGATGTCGTCGGGCGTGGTCATCAGCTGTGCGCGAAGATGTCCATCTCGTCCCAGCCGGCCAAGTCCAGCGCGGACCGCGTCGGCAGGAAGTCGAAGCATTTGCGGGCCAGATCGGTGCGGCCCTCGCGCGCCAGCATCATGTCCAGCCGCGCCTTGGCGGCGTGCAGATACAGAACGTCAGAGGCGGCGTAGTCGAGCTGGGCCTGCGTCAGCTCCGCATTGCCCCAGTCGCTGGACTGCTGGGCCTTGGACAGGTCGACCCCGACCAGTTCGCGCACGACGTCCTTCAGGCCGTGCCGATCGGTGTAGGTGCGCGCCAGTTTGGAGGCGATCTTGGTGCAATAGACGGGTCGGGTCTCGACCCCCAGGTGCAGCTGGAACATGCCGATGTCGAACCGGCCGAAATGGAAGATCTTGGTCACCGCCGGATCGGCCAGCAGCCGCTTCAGGTTCGGACAGTCATAGGCGGGGCGGTTCAGGCGCACGACATGGGCGTCGCCGTCGCCGGACGACAGCTGGACCACGCACAGGGGGTCGCGGCGAAAACGAAGCCCCATGGTCTCGGAATCGATCGCGACCTCGGGGCCCAGATCCAGGTCGTCGGGCAGGTCGCCCTGATGCAGATAGACGGTCATACCCTCCCGTAAACCAGCCGGGGCCGTGAGGCGATAGGGGCGATGCTGTCGGCGCAGGCCAGAAACGAAAACGGCGCCGCATCTTGTCGATGCGACGCCGTTCGAATGATTGGTGCCCAGGAGAGGACTCGAACCTCCACGACCTTTCGATCACTGGCACCTGAAGCCAGCGCGTCTACCAATTCCGCCACCTGGGCCCGGATGTCACCGCGCCGGGGCGCGTTTCCATCTGGAAGGCGCGGACCCTTAAGGCAGGGTCCAAGTCGGGTCAACAGGGTTTTATCGCCATTGCGTTGCGAGCGGCGGGCGCATCGTCTAATCCCCAGCGCAGCAAGGGTTCGGCCAGCCATGTCCGCCCCGGTTTCGCGTCGTCTTCGGAGCAGTTCGCCATGAACGAAGTCACCCCCGGCCTGGTCACCGTCTTCGGCGGCTCCGGCTTCGTCGGCAGCCAGGTGGTCCGCGCTCTGGCCCGCCGCGGCTGGCGGGTGCGGGTGGCCGTGCGCCGCCCGGACCGCGCCTATGACCTGAAGCCCCAGGGGGACGTGGGCCAGATCGTCGCCGTCCGCTGCGACGCGACCCGCCCGGAGGATGTCGCCGCCGCGCTTAAAGGGGCTGACGCCGTCGTCAATCTGATCGGCATTCTGTACGAAAGCGGCAAGCGGACCTTCGAGGTCATGCACGTCGAGACCTCGCGCGTGATCGCCGAGGCCTGTGCCGCCGCCGGTGTCGATCGCCTGGTGCAGATGTCGGCCATCGGAGCCAATCCGGAAGGCGCGTCCGATTATGCCCGGACCAAGGCCGAGGCCGAGATGGCGGTGCGGGCCGTCAAGCCGGACGCGGTCATCGTGCGTCCGTCCATCGTCTTCGGGGCAGGCGACAACTTCCTGAACCAGTTCGCCCGCATGGCGCAGTTCGCTCCGGCCCTGCCGCTGATCGGTGGCGGCCAGACGAAGTTCCAGCCGGTCTATGTCGGCGACGTAGCCGAGGCCGTGGCGCGTGCCATCTCATTGCGCGAAGCGGCGGGCCGCACATTCGAACTGGGCGGACCGGCGGTCATGACGTTCGAGGATCTGCTGAAACTGGTCCTGCGCGAGACCTATCGTCCGTCGCGGGGCTTGATCCCGCTGCCGTTCTTCGCCGCCAAGATGATCGGCGGCATGGCCCAGCTCAGCACCATGGTCGGCATCCCGCCGGTCCTGACGCGCGATCAGGTCGTTCTGCTGGAAACCGACAATGTCGTCGCCGAGGGGGCCGAGGGTCTGGCCGCACTGGGCATCGAGCCGACGGGCGTGGAGGCGATCGCCGCCTCCTATCTGTGGCGCTATCGCAAGGGCGGCCAGTTCGCCTCTGCGCCGGTGAAGACGACGCCGGTCTGAGGATCAGGCTTCAGGCGATCCCGGCCCACACGAGGCCCAGGCCGATCACGCCGACCACGATCCGCCACCAGGCGAAGGGTGCAAAGCCGTGGCGGGCGACGAAGTCCACCATGGCCTTCACCACGACCCATCCGACCGCGAACGAGACGACGAAGCCGAGCGCAATGATCCAGGCGAAGTCGGCGTCGATGGATGCGCCAGACTGGACGATGTCCCAGCCGGAAGCCGCGACCATGGTCGGGATGGCGAGGAAGAATGAGAATTCCGCCGCCGCCCGCTTGTCCAGGCCCAGCACCAGGGCACCCGAGATGGTTGCTCCGGAGCGCGAGACGCCGGGAATGACGGACAGGCACTGAAACAGGCCGATGCCCAGCGACCGCTTCCATGACACGGTCATGGCATTGTCCTCGGTCGGAGCCGGCGCAAACCGCTCCAGCGCCAGAAGGCCGAAACCGCCGAGGATCAGCGTGGTGCAGATCACGGTGACCGCCAGACTGCCCTCCACGTCGAACAGAACCTCGGTGATGAAGTCGTACAGAAAGACACCGGCGAACACCGAGGGGATGAAGGCGACGGCGATGCTGATGGCGAAGTGACGGGATTGCGGATCGGTTGGCAGGGTGACCAGCACCTTCCACAGGCGCGCGAAATACAGGGCCACCACGGCCAGGATCGCCCCCAGCTGGATCAGCACGACGAAGGAGGCCCAGCGCGGATCGGTCAGGCCGAGCAGCTTCTGCGTCAGAAGCAGGTGGCCGGTAGACGACACAGGAATGAATTCGGTCAGGCCCTCGACGATGCCCAGGATGATCGCTGCGATCCAGTCCGCCATGATGTCCGCTCAAAGCGCGGCACCATCGCCGCGACCCAGCCTTTAGCCAGAGAGCGGACGATAGGCGAGCCTCGGATGCGACGTATCGGCGCGACATCGTTCGCCTTGGCATCGTCTCCGCTTTCCGCGACAAGGCCGTGAATGACATCCGTACCTTCGTCCGACGCCCGCGCGGCCACCCGCGACATCACCCGCCTGGCGGTGGCTGTGGCCGTGGTGCTGATCGTGTTGAAGGCCTTTGCGCTCGGTGCGTCGGGGTCGGTGTCCATCCTGGCGTCTCTGGCGGATTCGGCGCTGGATCTGGTGGCGTCGCTGGCGACCTTCTTTGCCGTGCGCTGGGCCGCCGCGCCGGCCGATGAGGATCATCGGTATGGCCACGGCAAGGGCGAGGCCCTGGCGGCGCTGGTCCAGTCGGGTCTGGTGTTCGCCTCGGCGGTTTTCATCGGCTTTGAGGCCATACAGCGGATGTTCGACCCTCAACCCGTCAGTTCGGGCATGACGGCGGTCGTCGTCGTGGTGTTGTCGATCGGTCTGACCGGCTGGCTGATCTGGATGCAGTCGCGGGCGATGCAGCGCAGTGGCTCGTTGGCCGTGGCGGCCGACCGCGCCCACTACGCCAGCGATCTGGCGGCCAATGGCGTGGTGTTGATTGGCGTCATCTCCGGCACCTTCTTGTCGGCTCCCGGACTGGATGCAGCGGCGGGATTGCTGGTTTCGGTCTGGCTGTTCTGGGGTGCGATTGGCATTTTGAAGAACGCCTCTGATCACCTGCTGGACCGCGCTGCGCCCGAAGAGCAGCGCAAGGCGATCGTCGCAGCCGTCCTGGCCGACCCGCGCATTTCGGGCCTGCATCAGTTGCGGACACGGATGGCGGGGACGGTCCTGATGATCCAGATGCATGTTGATCTGGATCCGGGCCTGACCCTGGTCGCGGCCCATGACATCGTGGTCGAGGCCGAAGATCGTCTGCGCCTCGCCTTTCCGGGCTCCGATATCCTGATCCATGCTGATCCGCGCGGTCGCACCCGCCCGGATGAGGTGGCCGAGGCGGCATCTGCCGATGCGGGGCCGTGGGACTGAAATCGCTGCCCCGTTCAGCCGCATAGCTAACGCGGGCTTAACATCCCCGGTCGCATAAGGGCCGGATGTCGGACCCCGTCCTGTATCATTTCGCCTTCGATCCCGCCTCGCGCAGCGTGCGCCTGGCCCTGGGCGAGGCGAAGCTGACGGTGGTCGAGACGCCCGTTCGTCCGTGGGAGGACGATTGCCCGGTCGGCCCGCTGAATCCGTCGGGCATGCCGCCGGTGCTTCAGGTTACGGAACACGGGCGCCTGCTGACGCTGTGCGAACCGGCGGCCATCCTGGGCTGGCTGGAGGATCGGGCCAAGGGCGACTTCCTCCTGTCCACCGACCCTGCCGAGCGGGCCGAGACGCGCCGCCTGATCGGATGGTTCGACCGCCGCTTCACCGATGACGTCAATGCGGTGCTGCTGCACGAGCGGATGGAGAAGCCGCTGCTGCGGCTCGGCCCGCCCGAGGCCCGGGCCCTGCGCGCCGGGCGCGAATCCTTGCGCACCCATCTGACGATGTTCGAGGACTTGTTGACCCTGCGCGATGCCCTGGCCGGCCGCCGCATGGGCCAGGCCGATCTGGTCGCCGCCGCCCATATCTCGGTCCTCGACTATTTCGGTGAGATCGCCTGGGGCAGCTATCCAGGTTTGAAGACCTGGTACATGAAGCTGAAGTCGCGGCCCTCTTTCAGGTCCCTGCTTGCAGACCGGTTTCCGGGTGTGCATCCATCGATCTGGTATGACGATCTCGATTTCTGACACCGGGGGAAAACCAGATGCTTCATCGGATGGGAACCGCGACGGCGGTAGGACTGGCGCTTGTCTCCGCCGCGGTAGGGGCTTCGCCTGCCATGGCAGCGAACGCTCCGCCTGCGGCTCGCGCTCAAGAGGCTACGCCGGCTGACTTCGACGCCTGGCTGTCGCGCCTGATGGCCTGGAATTCGCAATATATGGTCCTGGTCACACGACGAGGCGACCAGATGCTGGCTTTGCTAGACGTGAGTGAGACGCTGCAAGCTCATCTGCAGCGCGGCGACACACGTGAGGCCAAACGATGGGCGGACGCCTGGGCGACCGAGACTAGAACAGCCTACGCTGAGCTGAACGCCATCTATCCGACGTTGCCCGTCGATCCACCCGCTCCGCCCAGGGTACGGGGATCGGAAGAACAAGGGCGGGCAGCACTAAGGCAACAGGTCGAACTGCGTGACCGGATCGGCACCCTGCTGAGACAAACCACGGACAGCGCCGATCAGTTCATCGACAGCGTCGTGACCGCGTCATCGGGTCGTGAAACGGATCTGCAGGCGTTGGGCAGGGCGCATTTTGCGCTGGGTATGGCGCAACTCAATATCGAGATCCTGATGATCGCCAGCAGTCGCCCGGCCCAAGGCGAACCTGCCTACCATTTCTCGGTCGCTTTGGAGGAGGCCAACCATGCCGCGTTGGCCTGGATGCGCTTCATTCAGGCCGATGCAGAAGGGCAACCGAGTGATCCTGCGGGATCGGCTGCGGCGATCAGGACCCGTGCCGCAGCTGCTGCTGGCGCGGCACAAAATCTGAAGCGCGACATTACGCGGCTTCGCACGGAGATCGAGGCGGAACGGCAGCTGGTCGGCACGCCATTGAAAGACACATTGCTGTTCATCTGCACGAGTATGATGAGTAGTGCCGATATCGAGCTGCGGATCGCGGCGCAGCTTGAGATCGTCGCTTCCGCTGTCGCAGCAGACGATGCCGAGGCGTCCATGGAGGCCTATGATGCGATCGACAAGTTGGTGGTTGAACGTTTGGAAACCGACCGTTTGCGCCGTGCGCGCATCTCTGGCGGCTAGTGACTGACCCTCGCGACCCCATCCGCACCGCCGCCACGTCCATGGGCTTCGACGTCTGCCGGTTCGCCTCGGCGTCTGAGCCGTGGAGTGCTGGTGAGCGGCTGGCGCATTTCGTCGAGGCGGGGCGGCATGGCGACATGGGCTGGATGGAGACGACGCTGGCGCGGCGATCCCATCCGACCGCCATGTGGGATGGGGCGCGCACGGCCATCGTCCTGGGCCTCAACTATGGGCCGGGGCACGACCCCCTGCCCGAGATGGCGGACCCCGGAGCAGGGTACATATCGGTCTATGCGCGCGGCGACGACTATCACGAGGTCATCAAGGGGCGGCTGAAGACCCTGGCCGGTCAGGTCGCCGCGCGGACGGGCCAAGACGTGAAGGTGTTCGTGGACACCGCGCCCCTGATGGAGAAGCCGCTGGCCCAGCGGGCAGGTCTGGGCTGGCAGGGTAAACATACCAATCTGTTGAGCCGGGACCAAGGCAACTGGCTGTTTCTGGGCGTTATCCTGAGCGCGGCCGAGATCGCGCCGGATGAGGCGGAGACAGAACATTGCGGGTCCTGCACCGCTTGTCTGGATGTGTGCCCGACACAGGCTTTCCCCGCCCCGTTCCAGCTGGATGCACGGCGGTGCCTGTCCTATCTGACCATCGAGTTCGCGGGGCCCTGGCCGGTCGAGTTTCGCACGGCGACCGGCAACCGCATCTATGGCTGCGACGACTGCCTGGCCGTCTGTCCGTGGAACAAGTTCGCATCGCAAGCGCATGAGGTGCGGGTGAAGGCGCGGGAGGCGCTGGTGTCGCCGCGGCTGGCCGATCTGGCGGCGCTGGATGACAAGGCGTTCCGGGCGCTGTTCTCCAAGAGCCCGGTCAAGCGCATCGGGCGGGATCGGTTCGTCCGCAATGTTCTTTACGCCATCGGCAACAGTGGTGACGCGGATCTGATCCCATCGGTCGAGCGATTGCTGGGCGACCAAGCACCGGTTGTCCGCGGTGCGGCCGTCTGGGCCTTGTCACGGCTGGCGCAAGTCGAAGACTTCGCCCGATGGCGTGAGCGAGCCTTGCGTGGCGAACAGGATCCGACTGTCGCGGAGGAGTGGGCCCGCCTGGATTGGCAGACCCCCTAATGCTGGCCTGCCGCCCTACAGCGGCCGGCCCACCACGGCATCGACGGAGTTGGTCGTCACCGGGTGATAGCCGGGACGTGCCTCGGCATAGAGACGGGTCGCGATCGGGCGGCCCCAGTCGCCCTGACCCCACAGACTGGTGAACAGGGGCAGAACGAATTTGCGGCGCCCCTGGGTGGTCAGGAACCGCTCCAGCGTCGGCACGGCGGGCTGATAGCGATGCTGGACCGCGATCTGGAGCCAGGCGAAGACCAGTTCGGCATTGCCCTCCTGACGCAGGTTCAGGGTCGTCTCCAGATCGGCCAGCTGGGCGTCGGAGAACCAGCGGCCCGAGGCGGGCGGCACCGGCGGACGCCAGGCCAGGAAGCGCTGACGCTCCTGGGTCGACCAGTTGGCCCAGGGAATGGCCGAGGCCGGACCGCCGTCCGCAAAGGCCAGGGCCGCCGCATCGACGGGGGCAAAGGCGTCCGACACCGGCGGCTGCCAGTTCGACGGCATGCCGGGCTGATAGATCCAGGCATCCATCATCAGCTGCGCCTCCAGTTCCGGCGTCGTGACCAGATGGGTGCGGATGTCCTCCAGGAACAGTTCGGTCGTCATGGGTCGGAAGGCGTTGCGCTCGAAATAGCCCGTCAGCCACGCGTCGAACTTCTCGCGGCCGACGATGCGCTCGATGGTGCGCAGGAAGGCGGCCCCCTTCTCATAGGCGACGTCGGTCAGGCCCTCGTCCGGGTCGCGCCCGGCCAGGTCCAGCTTCAACCGGGTGTCAGCGGGCGGCAGGCTGGCCAGGGTGTCCTGAAGATCCCCCCAGCCCAGGGACTGCAGCATCAGGGCCCTGTCGCGACCCTCGGTCGCCTCCATGATGCGGTTCTCGAAATAGACGGTGAAGCCCTCGTTCAGCCAGAAGTCCGCCCAGGTCGCATTGGTGACCAGATTGCCGGACCAGCTGTGCGCCAGCTCATGCGCCACCAGACTGACCAGCGACCGGTCGCCGGCAATGATGGTGGGCGTGGCAAAGGTCATGCGCGGGTTTTCCATCCCGCCGAACGGGAAGGAGGGCGGCAGGACCAGCAGGTCGTACCGGCCCCAGCGGTAGGGGCCGTACAGCGCCTCGGCCGCATCGACCATTTCGGCGGTCGGGATCAGCTCATCGTGGGCGGCGCGCAGGCGCGACGGCTCGGTCCAGACGCCGGTGCGCTCGTCGATGGCCTGGAAATCGATGTCGCCGACGCCGATGGCGATCAGATAGGGCGGCACCGGATTGGTCATGGCGAAGCGCCAGCGCTTCTGGTTGCTCGGGCCAGGCTCGCCATCGGGCGTCAGGCTTTCGGCGGACATGACCACGGCCAGGTCGGCTGGGACGGTGATGGTCGCGTCCCAGGTCTGGCGAATGCCGGGGCTGTCCTGGGTCGGCACCCATGTCCGGGTCAGGATCGCCTGGCCCTGGCTGAACATATAGGGCTGACGACCGCCCGCGGTCTGGGCCGGGGTCAGCCATTGCAGGGCCGCGGCATCGGGGCGGGTCGCATAGGTGATGACGATCTTGCGCGCTTCACCAATCTGCACCGTCAGAGCGTGACCCAGGATGGGATCGTCGCGACCTTCGGTGAAACGCAGGGCCTGGCCAGTGGTGTCGGTGATCGACCGGATATCCAGATTTCGGGCGTCCAGCACGATCTCGGTCGCACCCGGCTGGGCGGCGATGTCGAGGGTGGCTGTGCCAAACAGGCTTTTGCCCGCAAAGTCGGCGGTCAGGTCGAGGGCGACGTGCGTGACCCGCGCGATATTGGGCTGGGCGTAGGTGTGTATGTCCTGCGGGATGGGGCTCATCGCCTCCGACGCCGCGATGGCCGTGACGGCACCCGGGTCGGTCTTCATCGCGTCAGTCGTCTGGCAGGCGCATAGTGCCGTCGACAGGGCCATCATTGAAACCATCATCAGGGGGCGGACCATCACGCGTCTCCTCGCATCAACTGTGCCGGGACAACGCCTCGCCCGGACGAAAAGATCAAGGGGCGGGCGCGGTCGCAGTTGCGTTTCGTCCCGTGAACAGCCGCCCCTTCTCGGCCACGAGGACCAGCACCAGAGACGCCAGCCCCAGGCCGACGAAACCCAGCGTCATGGGCGTGGCGCTGCCGTTGAACTGCTGGCCGATCAGAAAGCCCAGACTGGCCCCGAAGGTGGTGGAGATAAACCCCTGGGCCGAGGAGGCGGTGCCCGCGATATGGCCCATCTTCTCCATCGCCATCGAACCGAAATTGCCCGCGATGAAGCCGAAGCAGAACATGGTCAGGCCTTGCAGGACGGCGAAGGTCCAGATCGTCTCCAGGCCCATCAGGTTCACCACCGAATGGATCGTGGCCATGACGATGAAGCCGATCAGGGCGGTGTGCGAGATCAGCCGTGACCCCAGCTTCTCCACCAGTCGCGCATTCAGCAGGGACGCTACAGCGATGCCGCCCGCCACCGCGCCGAAGACTGTGGTGAACAGATGCGGGGCCTCGAATACGTCGAAGAAAATCTGCTGGCTGGAGTTGATGAAGCCGAACAGCGCGCCCGTGATGCAGGTCATGGCCAGGGTGTAGCCGATGGACTGGCGCTCGGTCAGAGCCTGGCGAAAGGCCCCGGCGATACGGCTGAACTGGATCGGCATCCGATCGTCGGGGGCCAGGGTTTCCGGCAGGCGGATCGCGGTCCAGATCATATAGGCGCTACCGGCCAGGGCCAGCACGCCGAAGATCCACGGCCAGGGCGCGACCGTCAGGATCAACTGGCCCAGGGTGGGGGCCAGGATCGGAATGCCCAGAAAGACCAGAAAGCTGAGCGACATGACCCGCGCCATCGTTCGTCCGGAGTAGCGGTCGCGCACGATGGACACGGCCAACACCCGCAGGGCGGCCGCCCCGATGCCTGTGCCCACGCGGGCCGCGATCAGCAGTTCGAACGTCGGGGCAAACGCAGCCAGCGCGCTGAAAATCACATAGACGCCGAGCCCGAACATGAGCACTGGTTTCCGGCCGTAGCGGTCGGCCAATGGGCCATAGATGATCTGGGTGATGCCGAAGCCCAGCAGATAAGCCGTGACCACCCACTGCCGACTATTTTCGTTGGCGACGCCCAGCGCCTCGCCGATGGCAGGCAGTGCGGGCAACATGGAGTCGATCGCCAACGCATTCAGCGCCATCATCATGGCGATCAGGGCGACGAACTCGGGAAAGCCGGGGCCTTTGACAGAGGTTTCAGTGCCGGCTTGTGTCATGCCGGGTCAGATGCGCCCCCGGGGCGTGCACCGCAACCTTGCTGCCATGACATTTCGCAACAGCGAAGACTCTCGGCCACTCTAAGGGGTGAACTGGATCGTGCGGGCGAACCGGACATCGCCCTGACCCGGCTCGACGCGGCTATCCTGAACCAGCGCCACAGCAGCTTCTCCAAAACCCAGGCCCGGATGGGTCTCGCCCAGAACGACACAGGCATCGACCTTTCCGCTGGCCCGCGCTGTGCACTCGACCGTCACGGCCACAGCCGCCAGCGCAGGAGCCTCCGCCTTCGTCTCCGTAGTCGCCATCGCGGGACGAAGTTCGACTGACGACTCCTCGCGCCACGTCGAAGGATCGGTCGGACCAGGGGTCAGGGCGATGGCGAACAAAAGGGCGATCATGGGGCTAGCCTCCTGACCCATTAATGTTCGCGAAAGGACTGCGTTCCGTAGGAGACATGACGGCATGAGAATGCGCCAGCTTCGCCATATGAACGATTGCTGACGGCCAAGCTGTCGAGGCGTTCAGCAATGACCTGCCAAACCGTGTCCCGTCGAACCGGGTATGACCCGCACCCTCGAAAGGATACCACGATGGCCAGCGCAGCATTGCAAACCGCTCCAGTCAGCGCCGAAATCCGTGCGCTGATGACCGCGCCCGAAACGCGCACCGATCGCATCGCCCGCCTGCAACGCGAGGCCCGTGCCCTGGCGCTGGACGATGTCGAGGCCCTGGTCCGTCAGATGGCCGAGGTCGTGCGGGCCGCTGATGACATCGCCGACGGTCGAGACGCCTATCCGGTCGGGGTGCGCGAGGCCGCGCAGCGTCTGGCGGTCGATCTGCAGGCGCGTGCCGACACGCTGAAAGCGATATTGGGCCGCGTCCTGATCTGAAGAGATGGTGCCCCGGGTCGGACTCGAACCGACACTCCTTTCGGAACCGGATTTTGAGTCCGGCGCGTCTACCAGTTCCACCACCGGGGCCCGCGTCGCGTCCTTTAGCCGGACTGGACCGTTTGTGCCAATAGGCGGCGACCAGCCGTCCACCCGCAGCACGCAATTCTGCAACCGCCCCTCTTGCGTTTCACTGTGGTGTAACGCATCTGGCGTGCATGAGCGCTGCCGAACTGCCCGACCTTGCCGTCGTCTATGAACATCCGGAGTGGTTCGAGCCGCTGTTCGCGGCGCTGGATCGGCACGGCGTCTCCTATGTGAAGGTGCCGCTGGCGGGGCATGGGTTCGATCCGGCGGCGTCGCCTGCACCGGCGCGGGTGGTGTTCAGCCGCGTGGCCATGTCGTCCTTCCTGCGCGAGCCGGAACATCCGATCTTCTATGCCCAGAGCCTGTTCGATCACTGGCAGGGACAGGGGACGCGGGTGGTCAATGCCTCGGCGTTGAACATCGACACCTCCAAGGCCCGGCAGATGAGCCTGATCACGCGTCTGGGGCTGAAGGGTCCGGCGACGCGGGTCGCACACCGGCAGGCCGACATTCCGGCGGCGGCCGAGGGGCTGCGCTTTCCGGTGCTGGTCAAGGCCGATATCGGCGGGGCCGGCGCCGGCATCACCCGCTATGAGACGCCCGAAAGCCTGGCCGAGGCGGCGGGAGAAAAGTGGTGTCCGGTCGGGGTGAATGGCATCTCCCTGATCCAGGAATATGCGCCGCGTCGGGGCGGCAAGATCACACGGGTCGAGACCTTGGGCGGCAAATACCTGTACGCCATCGACATCGAGAGCCCGGGCGATGCTTTCGACCTGTGCCCCGCCGACGCCTGTCTGGTGCGGCCCGGTGCGCCGACCCTGACCATGACCAAGGCCACGCCGCCGGACGAGATCATCGCGGCGGTCGAACGTCTGGCCGACGCAGGCGAGATCGAGGTCGGGGGCGTCGAATATCTGATCGACGACCGCGACGGGTCGGTCCTGTTCTACGACATCAATGGCCTGTCGAACTTTGTGGCCAATCCGGTCGAGGTCCTGGGCTTCGACCCGCATGACAATCTGGTCGCCTGGCTGGCCGGCATCATCAACGACGAAAAGAGAAAGGCCGCGGCATGAGGTACGGTTACTGGGCCCCGGTCTTCGGTGGCTGGCTGAGGAATGTCGACGACGAGCGCGAGGCGTCATGGGAAAACCTGTCACGGCTGATCCGGCGGTCCGAAGAGATCGGCTGGGACCTGACCCTGATCGCCGAGCTGAACCTGAACGACATCAAGGGGATCGAGGCCCCGGCCCTTGATGCCTGGTCCAGTGCGGCGGCCTTGGCGGCGGTGACCAAGACCATCGAGCTGATGGTGGCGGTGCGGCCTAACTTTCATCAGCCCGCCCTTTTCGCCAAGGCGGCGGCCAATATCGACCGGATATCCGGCGGGCGGCTGGCGCTGAACGTCGTCTCGTCCTGGTGGGCCAAGGAGGCGGAAAGCTATGGTCTGCAGTTCGACCAGCATGACGACCGCTATGCCCGCACCACCGAATGGCTACAGGTCGTGGATCGGCTTTGGACTCAGAAGGGCACGGATTTTGAGGGGCAGTTTTACACGCTGAAGGACGCCATCGTGGAGCCCAAGCCGACGTCAACGCCTGCGCGGCCTCGCCCGGTCATCTATGCGGGCGGCGAGAGCGAGGCGGCCAAGACGCTGATCGCGCGCCACTGCGACGCCTATGTCATGCACGGCGACGCGCCGGAGCATATCGCGGCCAAGATCGCGGACATGAAGGCCCGGCGAGAAAGCTTTGGCCTGCCGCCGATGTCCTTCGGTATGGCGGGCTATGCTGTTGTGCGTGACAGCCAGGCCGAGGCGGATCGGGAGCTGGAGCGGATCACCACCATCCCCGGCCTGGCCGAAGGCAACCCGCCCGCCGGCTTCGCCAATTTCGATCAGTGGCTGAGTGGCACCGAACTGGAGCGCGAGCTGAAGATCCGCGAATACAGCGTCTCCAACCGCGGCCTGCGCCCCGGCTTCGTCGGGACGCCCGAAACCGTACGCGAGCGGATCGCCGAGTATGAAGCTGCCGGGTTGGACCTGCTCCTGCTGCAGATGTCGCCGCAGGAAGAAGAGATGGAGCGGTTCGCGGCCCAGGTGATCAACGGGTACGACGGATCCGGCGGGGCTCCTCCAGTCTGAACTGAGTGCGAAAGGAGACCCGACCGATCGGAACGGCATCGTCCGGAGCGTCGCTGTTCACGATGCGAGCATCTTCAATGGCGCGAAGTGCGGCCCGACCGAACCGTCCGTCGTGCGGATGTTCCATCTCGATTTCGCAATCGGACAATGACCCGTCACTCTGGCTGACACAGGTGGTCACGACGAAACCTGAGCCGTAGCGTCCGTCTGGAAACTCAGGCCTCGGGGCTCTACGCCAGGTCAGGCCTTCCGGAAGTCCGTTGTATCCCAAGGCCTTGAGCATCGCGTCACGCGGGTCCACGAGCGGTTTGCCGCATCGCGTCAGAACCTCGTCAATCGCCGTCGAAGATTGCGGGAGTTCTGCGACGAAGGTGACGTTACGACCGCCTTGGCCAGCACTGGGAAGGGTCAGACGCAGTTCTCCGCCAGCCCTGAACTCGCGCGCGAACGGCGCAGGGAAGTCGCCCACGACTACGGTGGAATCCGTTGTCGTTGTCCAGCCAGATTCATAGGCGGGCCTGCCCCTGAAGGAGACCCGCATCGTGCGTCGACCACCTTCCGCGGGCGGGAGACCTGCGATCACACTGTTGAGCGATCCGTCGATACAGCGGAAGGCGATGCTGACTCCGTTGTCGAACGCTGTGAATGCAAGTGTCGTCCGCGTGCTTTCATCGCGAACGATGTCCCAGTCATCGGCGGGTTGGGCGGCTGGCACAATGTCTTGGGCGGACGCCGGGATGGTCATGCACGCCGAGATGAGACAGACCGATCCCCCGGCGACCAAGGCGAGACCTCTCATGATGCGAACTCCAGATGAGCGTCCCGTTCGCCGTGCTGAATTTTTCGCGTACGAATGAACATCTCGACGCGCTGCATGATGACCAGACCAACCACGAACACCATGAACGCATCGGCCAGTGCCAGGGGGTTGATGTGCCAGGCAGCGGCGTTTGCCTCCAGCCAGCCGCGCAGCAGACTGCGTCCGGCCAGCAGGCCCAAGATCAGGATCAAACCCAGCGGCGAGGCGCGAGATTTCAGCGTGCCGTCGGCTTCGCGGAAGATGGTGGTCATCCTGCCGCGCCACCACCCGACTGCGCCCCCGAGCACGAGCCCGACTGCCAGCATCGCCCATTCAGCCGCTCCGAACGGCGATTGATCGGCCGTAGGCGAATAGGTCATGCCCCACAGACCCAAACCGATCATGACGGTGATGAGCAGCGGCACGACCCACATCCATTGCGGTCGCAGAGTGCGCGGCTTGCGGCCCTTGAGAAGTATGACCAGCAGGGCGATCCCGACGCCGATCAGTGGGCCGTACTGTTCGGGTGACATGGTCATCGCGAGGTACGTCTTGTCGGGACATATCGACGATCATCGCTTGTGGCGCGACGCTCTTCATCCGTCTGATAGCCGTCGACAGTGAAAATCGCCCGGAATACAAAACGCGAGGGCCGGAGCGGCGCACCGGGCTGGGCCAGATTGGTGAGGCGGGCGTTGTTCATGCCATCCAGTGTCGCGCGTCCGAACCGTCCATCATGGGGATGTTCGCTCTCCACGACGCAATCTCTGGCTCTTCCGCTCTGGTCTGCGATGCAACTGACGACCGCAAAGCCGCGGGCATAGTCAGTGCGTGGGAAATCCAGGCGAGGCCGAGTTTCCCAGTTCAGGTTCATGGGCAAACCACCGTCAGCGAGCGCGTTCAGTTCGACATCCCTAGGGTCGGTCAGTGGCTTGCCACAACGCGTCAGGGTTTCGTCGATGGCCACAGACGACTGAGGTAGATCGACGGCATAGGTAACGTCCTGGCCAGCAGAGTTGGCGCGCGGAACCGTAAGCCTCAACGACCCCCCACGCCGGAACATCCTGGCCAGCGGGGCGGGCATGTCCGCGACAGCGACCGAAGGCTCGGTCGTCGTGGTCCAGAACGTGTCATCCGTGTCGTCGTCGCCGAACTTGACCCTCAGCGTCCGACGCTCGGTCTGGCTAGCCGGCAAGCCACTGACCACAGCGGAGAAGTCGCCGTCCATGCAGCGAAAACCCAGCGCCAAGCCATTGGAGAACTCGGTGTAGGCCAAGGTTGTGCGCGCTCGCGCGTCCCTATGAAGATCCCAGTCTTGAGACGCGTCTTGGGCGGACGCAACAGATGCGATAGCCAAGGTGGTCACGGTCAGGATAGGTCCAAACGCGCGTGTGCCCCAAGGCTTGGACTTCGACGTGTTCATGACTCGAGTCTACCTCTTCTTGACAGTCTAATGGCGTGACACAGACGATCACACCGCCTCTACCGTCTGCTCGATCGCGCCGAACAGGGTGTGGTGGTGGTCGTCCAGCATTTCGATACGGACGGTGTCGCCGGGTTTCAGGAAGGGCGTTTCGGGCTTGCCGCGCAGCAGCGTCTCGACCGTGCGGACCTCGGCTATGCAGGAATAGCCCAGGCCGCCTTCGCTGACGGGCTTGCCGGGGCCGCCGTCAGCGTCGCGGTTCGACACGGTGCCCGAGCCGATGATCGTGCCGGCCCCCAGGCTGCGGGTCTTGGCCAGGTGCGCGATCAGGGTGCCGAAGTCGAAGGTCATGTCGGTGCCGGCGTCCGCCTGACCGAAGTCCTGACCATTCAGCTGGACCGACAGGGTGCCGTGCAGCTTGCCATCCTTCCAGCGATCGCCCAGCGCGTCGGGCGTGACGAAGACGGGCGACAAAGCACTGGCGGGCTTGGACTGGACGAAGCCGAAGCCCTTGCCCAGTTCGGCGGGGATCAGGTTGCGCAGGGATACGTCATTGACCAGGCCGACCAGCCGGATAGCCTCCAGCGCCTGCTCACGCGTCGCGCCCTGCGGCACGTCGCCGGTGACGACCACGACCTCAGCCTCCAGGTCGCAGCCCCAGGCCTCGTCGGCCAGCGGGATGGGATCGCGCGGGGCCAGGAAGCCGTCGGATCCGCCCTGATACATCAGCGGATCGGTCCAGAAGCTGTCAGGCATTTCGGCACCCCGCGCCTTACGCACCAGTTCGACGTGGTTCACATAGGCCGAGCCGTCGGCCCACTGATAGGCGCGGGGCAGGGGGGCGGCGGCATCGCGTTCATGGAAGCGCCCGCGCGGTACGCCGCCATGCTCCAGGCTTTCGGCCAGGGCGCGTAGATCGGGCTCCAGCCGGTCCCAGTCGTCCAGCGCCGCCTGCAGGGTCGGCGCGATCAGGAAGGCGTCGGTGAACCAGTTCAGATCACTGGAGACGAGGACGAGGCGACCGTCGCGGCCGTGCTTGAGCGAGGCGAGTTTCATGCCTCAAGGCCTAAACGGTTTTTCCGCAAAGGGAAGCCGGTGGTTATGCGGGTGGGGTGATCAGGGCCTTGGCCTCGGCCCCCGTGCGGGCCCCCATGTCGCGCACCTCGACCTCTACGGCGACGGCCCCCTCGAGCTGATGCGCCCACAGATAGCGCCGCTCGACCTCGACCTCACGGCCCGAGGGGGCAAAGCCGGTGAAGATGTCGCCCCACGGGGTCACTGCCTTCAGATCCGACCAGGGCATGGCGCAGGCGGCGTCCAGCTCCTCGATCGCCATGGCGGAGAGTTCGTCGTCGCTCATCGCGGCGGCTCATTGGCATAGATGCCGACCCTGGCCGGTTCGGTCGACGACACCGCGCCGCGATACATGCCCGAGGTGTTCATGTGCAGCCAGGCATCACCGCTGCGGGTCATCACGATCACCCCGCCGCTCCCGCCCAGAGCCTCCACCTGGGCTAGCTCTCGGTCGATGACGACGAAGTCCGGATTGCGAGGGTGTGACAGGCAGATTTCATCCGCCGCGCAGGCCGAGGCGCGTCGCTGACTTGCACGGACATCGGGAGACATCGCGGCTTCGGCCGCGATTCCGGCACAGATATCCCGCGCCACTGTCGCCCGGATGAAATACTCGCCGTCGCCCGTGGCCGAGACGGCGCAGCCGTCGGCGTTGGAGGCATAGGTGCCCGCGCCGATCACCGGCACATCGCCGACGCGGCCCCACTGTTTCGCGGTCATGCCGCCGGTCGAGGTGCCGGCGGCCAGGTTGCCGGACTGGTCCAGCGCGACCGCGCCGACCGTACCGAACTTGCGCTCGTTCAGGGGCGGGGCCTGGCTCTCGTCGATGGCGGCTTGCGGGCCGGGCGCGCCGGCAGGCCGGGCAGGGATGGGCAGGTTGCGCGCCCGCAGCGCCGTCTCAAGCCCCTGCCAGCGGCGCTCGGTGAAGAAGAAGCTGGGCTCGACCTGCTCCAGACCGACCGAGGCGGCGAAGGCGTCTGCGCCTGAGCCGATCAGCATGACGTGCGGGCTCTGCTCCATCACGGCGCGGGCGGCGGCTATGGGGTGACGGGTGGTGGTCAGGCCGGCGACCGATCCGGCGGCCAGGTTCGAGCCGTCCATGACGGCGGCGTCCAGCTCATTGCGGCCCTCTGCGGTGAAGACCGCGCCGCGACCGGCGTTGAACAGCGGGTTGTCCTCCATGATCTGGATGGCCGCCTGGACCGCGTCCATGGCCGTACCGCCGCGTGACAGGATGGCCTGACCCGCCTCCAGCGCGCGGGTCAGGGCGGCGCGGTAGGCCGCGTCCTGCTCGGGCGAAAGGCTGTCGCGCTCGATCACGCCTGCGCCGCCGTGGATGGCGAAGGACCAGCGCGGGGCCTCGGGCTGGGCGGACTGGGCGACGGCTGACGTGGCCATCAGGGCCAGGGCGACAGCGGCGGGGATCAGGCGGGTGAGGGTCATGGCGAGCAGCGTCGGTGATCGCGTCGCCGAACTCAAGCCTCAGGTCGTGATCGCCTGACCGCAACAGGGGCAGGTGGCGTGGGCGATGCCGAACAGGGCGGTCAGGGCGGCGGGTGCCAGCATCCGTTCTGGTGTCCCGGTCTCGACCCAGTCCGGACCCAGGGCCATCACCTGATCGGCGCGTGCGGCAAAGGGCAGGTGGTGGGTCGAGGCGATGACGGTGCGGCCCTCGGCGGCCAGGCTGCGGATCGCCGCCTCGACAGCCTGGGCATGGGCGAGGTCCAGCATGGCCAGGGGTTCGTCCAGGATACAGACGGCGGCGTCCTGGACGAACAGGCGGGCGATCAGGACCAGCTGTTGCTGGCCGCTGGACAGGCGGTCGAAGGCGCGGCCGGCCAGATCGGCGATGTCCAGCCGCTCCATCGCCGCCTCCGCCGCCTTCAGATCGGCCGGGCCCAGACCCGTCGCCCAGCGGCGTTTGCCGGCCCGGCCCAGGGCGACCAGATGCAGAGACGAGAAACCCGCGCTGACTTCGCCCGGAGGCGGCAGCCAGGCGGCGGCACCGTCGCGCGAGACGATCCCTTCCAGCGGTGGCAACAGGCCCGCCAAAGTCTTCAGTAGCGTCGTCTTGCCCGCGCCGTTTGGCCCGATCAGAGCGATGACCTGACCGGCGTCAAAGGTCTGGTCCAGCACAGGCAGGCGAAAGCCCGCGCGGCCGGCGACCATACGATGCAGGGTCAGGCCGCTCATGACCGCCGCGCCGTGACGATGAACAGGGCCAGAAAGGCGGGCGCTCCGACCAGCGCGGCCAGCAGGCCGACGGGCAGTTCCGCCGGGCCAAAGGCGGTCGCCAGCCGGTCGATGGCCAGGGCCGCAAGGGCACCTATAGCCATGGAGGCGGGGATCAGACGACCGGCCTGCTCACCCACCAGACGTCGCGCGGCATGAGGGGCCAGCAGGCCGATCCAGCCAACCACGCCTGCGACGGCGACGGCGGCAGAGGTCATCAGGGCCGCCGCCGCGAGGGCGATCACGCGCAGGGCACCGGCGGGCAGCCCCAGCGATCGCGCCTGCTCCTGCCCCAGCGACAGGACATCCAGCCGAAAGCCGAGCCAGATCAGCGCAACCGCACCGACGATCATCGGCGCGAGACTGGACAGCACTTCAGCCATGTCGGCTCGGGTGAATGATCCCAGCAGCCAGTAGGTGATCGACGGCAGTTGCGAATAGGGCTCGGCCGCGATGACGACCAGGCCCAGCCCGGCTGTGGCCAGCGCCCCCGCGACGATGCCGCACAGGATCAGGGCCAGTCGCCCGTCGGCGTTGTGCGCCCTGCTGCCTGCCAGGCCAGCGCAGATCAGCGCTAGCGCGCCGGTTGCCAGCCCGCCCGCAAAGGCCGCGCTCTGCACCATCCAGGCCCCCGCTCCCAGCAGCAGGGCCGTAGCCGCGCCCAACCCCGCGCCCGAGGTCACGCCCAGCAGATCGGGCGACGCCAGTGGATTGCGGAACAGGATCTGAAACGCCGCCCCCGCACCCGCCAGTGCCGCCCCGCACGACAGGGCCGCGAGCAGGCGGGGAAGCCTCAACGACAGAGCCAGTTCGGCCTGCACCGACCCCGCGCCAGCCATCGCCCGCAAAAGGTCGGCAGGCCCCACGCCCAGCGGTCCTGTCGCCATGACCAAAAACCCGAGCGCGAGGATCAGCGCGGCCAGAAGCGCGGTGGTCAGGGATGCGGGTGCTGGCCTCACCGGATCCAGCGCGGGCGGGCGATCTCGACCGGTGCCATGCCGTAGAGACGGCGCGTCAGCGAGCCGATGGCCAGGGCGCTGCCTTCCGGGTCGGCCAGCCAGAGGCATCCCAGAAGCCGGTTCACCGAGGGCGGTCGGTCGACCCAGCCGAACGGCACGTCTGGCATAAGCAGAAGGCGGCGGCGCGTATTGTCTCGCCGCCAGGCCCAGACCGGGTCGCTGCGCATGGTCTCGGCGAAACCGGGGCTGAGGGTCACGATCGCCTCCGGGTCCCAGGCGGCGACCTGTTCGCGCGTGACCCGCCCGATGTCCTGGCTGCCGACCGCCACATTGGCCCAGCCGGCCCCTTCCAGCACCTCGGTGGCGAGCGCGCCCTTGAACCCTGTCTCCAGCCCGTCACTGCCACGGGCATAGTAGAAGCTGGGGCCCGCCGGGGCCTTGGCCCATGCCGCGAGCGTTTCAGCGGCCTGGACAGCGAGCGGTTCAACCGCCGACGCCGTCCCCAGCAGGCGCGCCGCCTGCCGCAGGGCCTCCGGAATGTTGCGCAGCGCCCCGTCGATCAGGGTCCAGTCGACGCCCAGTCGCGATCTCATCCGTTCGGCCAGAGCCTGAAAGTTCGGATCCATGTCGCCGTAGTCGATCACCCGGCTGGGTGACAGGGCGGCGATGGCTTCCAGATTGGCGGCGGGTCCTGTTCCGGAAAGGCTGCCCAGCTGGGGTAAGGCCGCGGCGGTCGCCGGCAGGGTCGCCAGGCAGTCGTCCGCCGGGCGACGCGGCCATCCCGCCAGCCGCTCGCGCGCCACAGCCCAGATCAGCAGGGCGGCAGGCTGCCCTGCGGCGACCACGTCGCCCCGCACTGTCGCCGCCTGGCGGGGCGAACACCCTGCAAGGGCCGCCAGGCCACCCAGTCCAGCCAGAGCCGATCGCCGTGTCGTCTTCATGCCGTCCGCTCGTCCGTTCCGGGGTCGTCGATATTGTGCCGTCTGAACCCAGCGGATGCCAGCGAGGAGCGAATTTACCCTTAACCCTTGTCCGGACATGGTCCGTGTGCTGGTTATGCCCCCTTCGCGCGTCAGGTGGGGCGCAGCATCATAGGGAGTGAGCCGTTGATCACGACGGACTTGAGGGGCGCGCTTAGAAGGCCCCGTTACGCCGGGTTTCGATTTGGCGGAGGGGCAACAATATGAACATCGTCATCGCCCTTGGGCTGATCATCACCTTCGCCACCGGCGTGCCGGTGTTGATGCAGATCCTCAAGAACCATCCGCGCGGCCTGATCATCCTGTTCTTCGCCGAGATGTGGGAGCGGTTCTCCTACTACGGGATGCGCGGCATCCTGATCTTCTTCCTGACGCAGCATTTCCTGTTCGATGATGCCGAGGCGGGCTCGATCTACGGCTCCTACACGTCGCTGGTCTATCTGCTGCCCCTGCTGGGTGGCATCCTGGCCGACCGGTTCCTGGGGACACGCAAGGCGGTCGCCTTCGGAGCCCTGCTTCTGGTGGCCGGTCACGGCATGATGGCCTTCGAGGGCCGTCCGGCGACAGAGACCTTGACCTATGCAGGTACGACCTACGAAATCTCTTCGGAGGGTCGCGGCGCAGGGCGCGAGGTCGGCATTGTCATCGACGGCCAGACCTATGCCTTCGAACCGGCCGAGAACGGCCTGTCGATCCAGGGCCTGCCGGCGACTTCGACCCTGCCGGCCGTTATCCCGACCAGCGAATACACGATCGAGAAGTCGCGCGACCTGATGGGCGTCAACGTCTTCTATCTGGCCGTGTCGCTGATCATCATGGGCGTGGGCTTCCTGAAGCCGAACATCTCGACCATCGTCGGGCAACTCTATCCGCAAGGCGACCCGCGTCGGGATTCCGGCTTCACCCTATATTATTACGGCATCAATCTGGGGGCGTTCTGGGCAGCCGTGCTGTGTGGTCTGCTGGGCCAGACGGTCGGCTGGTGGGCCGGCTTCGGCCTGGCCGGTATCGGCATGGCCCTGGGCTGGGTCGTCTTCATGTGGGGCAAGCCTCTGCTCGAGGGCAATGGCGAGCCGCCTGCGACCGCCAACCTTGACAAGAAGATGCTGGGCCCGATCAATCGCGAGTGGTCGATCTATCTGATCAGTACCGTGGTCGGCGTCCTGGCCGTCTGGGGTCTGGTCCGCAGCAATGCGCTGGTGGGCTGGGTGCTGGGCATTGCGACGATCGCATCGCTACTGTTCGTGCTTTACGTCATCATCAAGGTGTGCGAGACCAAGGCCCAGCGCGAGCGGATGATGCTGGCCATGGTCCTGATCTTCGGCTCGGTGGTCTTCTTCACCCTGTTCGAACAGGCGGGCACCTCGCTGAACCTGTTCGCCGACCGGAACGTGGACCTCAGCCTGACCCCGACGGCCGTCCAGTTCCTGGGCATCACCGTGGGCACTCCGGCACAACTGGCGGCGGCGGGCATTCCGACGCCGTCCGGCTTCTGGATCGACGCCACCGTCACGGCGGCGCAGACCCAGTCGTTCAACGCCGGCTTTATCCTGATCTTCGCCCCCATCATGGCGGCGCTGTGGGCCTTCCTGGCCAGACGCAACATGGACCCCAATCCGACGATGAAGTTCGGCCTCGGCCTGCTGCAGGTCGGGCTGGGCTTTATGGTGATCGTCTGGGGCGCGGGGATGGCTGACTCGGCCTTCCAGATGCCGATCCTGCTGCTGGGCCTGCTCTACATGTTCCACACCTTGGGCGAGCTGTTCCTGTCGCCGGTGGGCCTGTCGGAGATCACCAAGCTGTCGGTCGCCAAGGTGGTCAGCTTCATGATGGCCGTCTGGTTCCTGGCCAGCTCGATCGCCCAGTATGTCGGCGGCTGGATCGCGGGCTTGGCGGGCACGGAGACGGTCGGGGGTCAGGTTCTGGACCCCGGTGCAGCCCTGCGCACCTCGCTGGAGGTGTTCGAGATGCTGGGCCTGTGGGGCATGGGCATCGGCGTCGCCTTCATCGTGATCAGCTTCTTCATCAAGGGCTGGTCGCATGGAGCCAATGACGCCGGGAACCACCCCGGACCCGAGCTGACCGACCGCGGTCAGGAGGACCAGAACGTCGCCAAGCCGCTGAACCCCTGATCGGGTAAGGCGCACAAGAAGAAGGGCGGGGCCTTGCGGCTCCGCCCTTTTTTCGTTGCCGCGTGCCGTGCTCTCAAAACGTCTTGCGCACCGTCAGGCTCAGGAAGGTCCGGGGGTCGATGTCGCGGGTCTCGGTGATCCGGATCGGGCGGGGTTCTGTGCGGTCGGCGAAGACCGTACGGTTGACCTGGAAGTCGTCCCAGACGTTCAGCTTGGCCCGCAGGCTCCAGCCGGGGGCAGGTTTGTATTCGATCTCGGCCTCGTAATAGTCCTTGCCCTCGAAGCCCGAGATCTGGTCGGGACCATAGACGTACTGCTCCAGCGACGTCAGTACGGTCAGCCGGTAGTTGATCTTCCAGCTGGGAATGTCTTGGGTAAAGGTGATGTTCGGCTGGCTGGGGCGCAGGCCGGAGATCGCACGGATGCGGCCGGTAGTCGGATCGGTGACCTCGGTGTGGTTCCAGTCGTTGCGGAAGGACAATTTCCCGCCCGAGACGCCCAGTTTGGACAAGGGCACCACGACGTTGAGCGACAACTGATCCAGCGTTCCGTCGCCGATATTGCCGACGGCGGACAGGCCGTCTTCCAGCGGGATGCGGTCGATGGCGTTGGTGATCTCGTCATGGCGATAGCCGATGGAGACCACGCCCTCGCCCCAGAAGCGGCGTTCGTAGACGATCTCGCCGATCCAGCGCTCTTCCGGCGACAGATTGACGTTGCCGCCCAGGACTTCCTCGTCGCTGAGGTCGGCGCTGGCCGCGAAGTCGCCGAAGTCCAGCTGACCCACCTCGCGCTCGACGCGGGCGCGGACCTGATGGTTGGCCCAGGGGGTCCATGTCAGCTGCAGGCGGGGTTTGACGAACTCGAAGGTGCGTTCGGAATCCGCGCCGCCCGACTGGCTGATGGTCGAGCGTTCCAGGCGCAGGCCGCCGTCCAGCGACAGTTTGGGCGTGATGCGCCAGGTCGATTTGCCGAACAGTTCGCCCCGCGTCTCCTCGACCTTGACCGAGGCGGACGGCAGGGGCACGGGCGTGCCGCCGACCGACAGGGCCTGGGTCGTATCCAGCATATTGTAGGCTACCTCGCCGCCCGCTTCGAAGGTCAGGGTCGGCGACCGCTCCCAGCGCAGCAGGCCGCGCAGGATCGATTCCGAGGCATCGCCTTTCGAGGCGAAGTCGACCGTGGGTTCGGCCACGCCGCCCATGGTTTCGTCGAAGGTGGCGACATTGTCGAAGGTGGTCTGTTCATGGATCAGCCGGGTTTCCAGACTGAGGTTGGCACGTAGCGGTCGGGTGTAGGTGACACCCATCTCGAAGCTCTCGTCCTCGCTGTCGAAGGTTTCCAGACGGCGGCTGTCCGCTGAGGTGAACAGGTCGAATCCCTGGAAGTCGCCGATGCCGTATCGCGTCGTGGCGTCGATCTTGCCGCCCAGGAAGGGCGAGGCATAGTTCAGTCGCGCCGCCGTGCCGCCACCGTACTGGTCGTTGACATAGGCCTCGTCGGACAGGATGGCACCGGTACCGTCCCGGACAACCGTGCGGCCAGGTCCATTGGCGTCGCTGGTGCCGATGCCGTCGGACACGACCAGGCTCCAGACCTTCTCACCGGCACGCGAGGTGTATTGATAGCGGAAGCCGTAGACGTCCCGCCCCGACCCCTCGAAAAGGACGGCGTCGGACTGCAGCACATGTTCGCTGCTGGTCGTCGTCTTCAGGATCACGTTCACGACGACCGGATAGCCCTGCATGTCGATGCCGGGTGCGCCGCCGCGGATCAGCTCGATCCGCTCGACCTGGGCGGCCTGGACGCGGTTCAGGGCGCTGGAGCCGCTGTCGTTCTTGGAGGCCGGACGCGACCCGTTGATCAGGGCGTTGCCGACAGCCCCTTCGAAGCCGCGCCCGCCGTCGCCGTCGTCCAGATCGAACCCGGGAACGCGCTCGACCATGTCCAGGGCGGTGTTGGGGCGGGAGTCGGCGAAGAAGTCGGGCTTGAAGATCAGCACGCCCTGCTGACCGGCTTCGGCCTGCGGAGCCGGGGTGCCCTGTACCGGAGCCTGAGCGGAAGCGGCACCGGCGCTCAGCAGGATGGCCGTGGTGGCCAGCAGGATGGTCTTGGTCATGTCAGGATTCCCCTCGTGTGTTGGCGAGAGGTGTGGCTGGATGTCGCGGCCGTCTCCAGTTACAAGCTGGACAGGTGGATTAAATCGACGACATCATTACACGGATTTCATCTTCGTGTTCTTGATAAGACAGTTATTGCATGCGTTCTATTGATCGAAACAAGGACAGACGATGAAACATAGTCTTGCAGGCTTTGCCGCTGCCGCCCTGATGTCGGTCGCGACCGTCAGCCTGGCCCAGACGGCACCCCAGACTACCTATTCCGCCGATCCTCAGGAGGAAGCGGCCACCTTGGACGATGTCGTCGTTATGGCGCGGCGGTCGGGCGCCCCGATGTGGACGGTGACGCAGGGTGACAGCACGCTGATCCTGGTCGGGGCCATAGGGCGAATCCCGCGCGACGTGACCTGGCGACCCGACGATCTGGAGGCGGCGGCCGCGCGGTCGGACCTGATCCTGACGCCCGCTGTGGGACAGGCGTCCCTGTCGGATGTGTTTCGCGTGATCTGGCGGGCCCGCACCATCGGCCAGATGCCGCGCGGGACAACGACCGCCGACTATCTGACCCCGGAGTATCAGTCACGGCTGGAGACCCTCATGGCTGGCGAGCGCAATCAGGGCTGGCGGAGCAAAAGCCTGCTGTTCCTCAGCCTGGACCTGATGAAGGACAAGGCCGGATACGGTCAGGGGCGCGAGGGCGAGGACGCCGTCGATGTCATCAAGCGGGCGGCTCGACGCGGGCGGGTGGAAACCCGTCCGGTCGGCACCGTTCGCGGCGACGAGATCGTCGACAGCCTGATCACGGCTCCTCAGGGCGAACACGTCGCCTGCACTCAGGCCGCGATCGCCGCCGCCGAATACGGACCAACGGCCGGACGTGACCGTGCCGAAGACTGGCGCGCCTTGCGCGTGCCCGATGTCGTGGCCTCGCCGATCGACCAAGCCCTGAACGTCTGCTGGCCCTGGGCCGACCCGGAGATCGGCTCGCAACTGCATCAGCAGTGGGCCGCGGCCATCGAAACGGCCATGACGGGTTCCGGTGTCACCATGGGCGTGGCCCCCATCCGCCTGCTGGCCGAAGAGGGCGGTGTTCTGGACGGGCTGGAAGCGCGCGGCTTCGACGTGGTCGGGCCGGCATGGAAATAACGAACGCCTAGGCACCAGATACGACAAAGGCCCGCCGTTTCCGGCAGGCCTTGTGCGTTTCGACTGGAGCGGGCGAAGAGATTCGAACGCTCGGCCCCAACCCTGGCAAACTTACGCTTCCCGGTGCGCGGACAGCAAAAAGGCCCGATCTTGCGACCGGGCCTCTTGGTTTCGACTGGAGCGGGCGAAGAGATTCGAACTCTCGACCCCAACCTTGGCAAGGTTGTGCTCTACCACTGAGCTACGCCCGCAATCAGTCGGAGGCGGGCCTATAGCGGACCCTTCCGGTTTCTCGCAAGCCCAAAAGCGCATAATTCTGCGCTCGGGCGACAAGGACCGCGTCTTGGGGGTTCACGCCTGCGGCGGGCCTCAGCGCGGGGCGAGCCGGATGGCTCCGTCCAGGCGGATGCACTCGCCGTTGATGTAGACGTTGCGGGCCAGTTCCAGCACCAGGGACGCATAGTCCGACGGCTTGCCCAGTCGGCTGGGGAAGGGGATGGCGGCGGCCAGACTGTCCTGAACCTTCTGGTCCATGCCGGCCATCATCGGCGTCCACATGATGCCGGGCAGGATGGTGTTCACGCGGATACCCTCCTGGGCCAGGTCGCGGGCCACGGGCAGGGTCATGGCATAGACGCCGCCCTTGGACGCCGAATAGGCCGCCTGGCCGATCTGGCCGTCCTGGGCCGCCACCGAGGCGGTATTGACGATCAAGCCGCGTTCGCCGTCCTCCATGGGCTCCAGGTCGACCATGCCCAGGGCCGACTGGCTCAGCACGCGGAAGGTGCCGAACAGGTTGATGCGGACCGTGCGCTCGAAGCTGGCCATGTCATGGGCGCGGGTCTCGCCCGTGTCGCGTTTGCGGCTGACGGTCTTCTGGCCCGTGGCGATGCCGGCGCAGTTGACGGTCAGGCGCTCCTGGCCGTGGGCGGCGCGGGCCTTGGCGAAGGCGGCGGCCACTTCCTCGTCGGAGGTGACGTCGACCTGGCAGAAGACGCCGCCGATCTCGGCGGCGATGGCCTCGCCCTTTTCGGCATTCATGTCGAACAGGGCGACCTTGGCACCGGTGGCGGCGATGGCGCGCGCGGTGCCTTCACCCAGGCCCGAGGCCCCGCCCGTGACGACCGCTGCGATTGACCCGTCGAGTTTCATGGCCTCTGTTCCTATATGGGATTGAACGAATGACGATTGCGGGGCTTTAGCCGCCATGACCACGAATACCAAGCCGATGACGCCCGACGAGGCCCTGGACCCTAAACGTGCCCTGGTGCCCTCGGTGCTGGCCACCAACGAGGTCCGGGTTCAGAAGGGCTTCTGGCCCAAAATCCGGCGTACGGCTGCCCGCATCCCCTTTGCGGGACAGGCGCTGAGCGTGTGGTTCGCCGCACGTGACCCCGAGACGCCTCTGGCGGCCAAGGGGCTGATCATGGGCGGGCTTGCCTATTTCGTCCTGCCGGTGGATGCCATCCCGGACATCTTCGCCGGCATCGGCTTCACCGACGACGCGGCTGTCATCGCCGCCCTGATCGCGACGCTGGGGGCCAATATCCGGCCGAGGCACAAGAAGCAGGCCGATGCGGCGCTGGAGCAGTTGAAGCAGGACTGATCGCTTGCGGGCTTTTCCCGCGACCCTCGCATCGCGCACGGCCAACCCCACAGAATCAGGCGGACAGGCAGACCACCTGGGCCACATTCAGGTCGCGGCGCAGGTCGTCTGCGACCTCGCCATAGTTCTCGACGGTGATGGCCCGGTCGCGCAGGCGCTCGCTGGTGGTCTGGATGCCGCGCACGGCCGGTCCGAAGGTTTCGGGCGATGTGGTGTAGATGCGGCCCCGGCGCGGGCTTTCGGCAATGGTGACGCCGACGGCCCGGCCCTGGCGGTCCAGCACCGGCGCGCCCGAAAGGCCGGCCAGGGTCCCGCCCAGGCCGTCTGTTCGCCCGACCTCGGCCCAGGCCAGCACCGGCTCGTCGCGCTGTCCGCGTCCGCGCACCCGCAAGGTTTCGCGGCCCAGCAGGCGAGACGTCGCCTCGCCGGGACGCGCCTGGGGATAGCCGGGATGATAGCCCCGCTGGCCTGATCGCAGGTCGCGTTCGGGGCTGACCGGAAGGGCGGCTGTACCGCCGTCGGTGATCAGGAGCGCGATGTCGGCCCGCGAGGCCAGACGCACATCTGCGGCGACGGCTCGGCCGCCCCCGACCATGATGGCCGGTTGGCGACACCCTTCGACGACGTGGCGGGCGGTGATCCAGCGTCCCTTGCGGGCGACCGAAAAGGCGGTGCCGGATGAGGGTTGAAACGGGATGTCGGGTGCATTGACCGTCACGGCTGGGTCGAACGGCGTGACGGGTCCCAGTAGCGGCCCTTCGGCCTCTGCGGGCACCTCAGCGACCGGTGCGTCCGCATTCTCGCGCTTGCTCAGCGAAAACAGCAGCAGGCCACAGGCGACAGCCAGATAGATCAGCCAGTCGGGCGGGCGCGGCATCGTCCCGCCTCAGCCCGTCAGGGCGGCCGCGAGGATCAGCGCTGTCGACAGCTTGGCCCCGACCAGCAGGATGGCGGCGGCGATCTCGCCCTGGCGGATGCGCTGCGGCAGACCCGTCAGCAGCATGTCGACCAGCCGGAAGGCCAGCAGTTGCAGCGCCACCGTTGCCACGCCCCAGATCAGGATGTCGCGCACCGAGGTCGAGACGTTCAGGCTGACCGCCAGCGGAATGGCCAGGCCGACCAGCACCCCGGCCAAGGCCAGCGCTGCGGCGGCATTGCCCTGACGAATCAGGGCCACTTCTTTCCACGGCGTCATCCAGACATAGACCAGCGCGCCACCCAGCATCAGCCCCAGTGTCACCGCCAGATGAGCGATCATGGTCGGAAAGCCGGTGGCGAACGCCTGGAACTCGGCGCTGTCCAGCACGGGAGGGAGGGTCGAGGCGTCCATGGCGTCCGGTCGATCAGAGGTTGCAGACGCTTGCCCACTTTTCGCCGTAATCCGCAAGCGTTGCGGAGACACAGTATGCAGGAAAATGTCGCAACGTTAGATCGGCGGCCTTACGCGGCCTCGCCATCGTGGAGCGATTTTGCCAGGTCCAGCAGGCGACGGCGAGGACGCTCGTCCAGTTGATAATAGGCCTGGATCAGGTCGAGGGTTTCCTTGCGGGAAAACATCTCGCCGCCCTGACCGGCGCTGCCTCCCCGTTCCATCGCCTCTTCCAGACCGTCGTAGAAATAGCTCACCGGCGATTCCAGCGCCTCGGCCAGTTGCCACAGGCGGGCGGCGGAGATGCGGTTGGCCCCGCACTCGTATTTCTGGATCTGCTGAAAGCGGATGCCGACCTGATGAGCCAGCTGTTGCTGGGTCAGGCCCAGCAGGCGACGCCGACGACGAAGACGGCGGCCGAGATGAAGATCGATGTCCGTAGCCATGTGCCCATTCCCTGCAACTGTCCCGATGCGGGACAACTCGCCTGTCACGGCGCAAGGGACATGCCGGGCTCGCGCGCAGAGGGAATGCAGTGAAAATCTGAGCTGGCAGACGGTGGAGTTTGGGCACCCACGCAACCTGATTGTCGCAGGCGCATTTACTGCGCGAGCTTCGCTTTGGAAGAGAGGGACTACATTATGGGTATCATTGGATGGATCATCATCGGCATCGTCGCCGGCTGGCTGGCTGAAAAGGTCATGGGTCGTAGCCACGGCCTGATCACCAACCTGATCGTCGGCATCGTCGGTGCTATTCTGGGTGGCTGGATTTCGGGCACCTTCCTTGGGGTCGACATCGGTGGCTTCAACATCGTCACCTTGATCGTCGCGTTCCTGGGTGCCTGCCTGCTGCTGTTCCTGCTGGGCCTGGTCAAGCGCCGCGCCTGATCTTTGGATCAGTAAACTAGAAGAAGGCGGCTCGAACCGGAGCCGCCTTTTTTTGTGCTCGGACAGTCAAATGTCATTGGCTCAGCCAGTTGCAATCAGCGCCCTCCGCCAAGACGTCTTGCGACGAAAGGCAGTCGTTGAGGCCGGACCCGAAGCTGCTCGGATCTTTGCGCTCGCGAGCTTTCGATCTAGAGGAGCGGTGTTTGCCTCGCGGACGGATGTGCATCGGACAGCAAAAAGGGCGGCCCCGAAGGACCGCCCTCTTCATGTCAACGAGACGAACTTACTCGGGAGACGTCGTATCGTCGTCACCATCCGTAGTCGGCGGCGAAGCCGGGTCGGTAGGCTCGGTCGGCAGCGTGGGCTCGCTGGCGGCCGGAGGCGTCATCGGCTCCGACGTCGGGGCCGGCGGTGCGGTCTCGGATGCTGCCGGGGCAGCGCCTTCGATCGCCGGAGCGGCGCGGAACTGTTCGGCATTCCAGCCGACGGTCACGCCGGATCCATTCTGCTCGACGCCACCCGAGACGGGCACGCCACGCAGTTGGCCGTCGCTGCCGCGGACGGTCAGTTCCTGACCGGCAGGCGTGGACCGAGCGCCTTCAAGGGTGCCCAGCGGCGTGCCGTCGACACCAGCTACGGGTGCGCCGGGCGTCAGAGTCAGAGTTTGCGGCTGAGCCGGTGCGGGAGCCGGAGCGGCCGGGGCCATCGGCTCCTGCGGCGCGGTCGCCGGGGCGGGGGGAGCGGGAGGCGTCTGCGGGGCCGTGCTGTCCTGGGCGAACGCGGGAGCGCTCATCAGAAGCAGGCCGGCGACACCAGAGAGAAGCGCGGTCTTACGCATGATATCCACCTTGATTACGCGAGCGGGAGGAGGCTCGCCACGACATAGAAACACGGATCATTGCGGATTGTTTCGTGCGCCCCGAAATGACCTTTTCCTTGCCGGGTTTGGCCGATTCCGGGTCTAAGTCGGCCATGACTGTGGCCCGTCCCGTTCGCTGGAGACTGTTCAGGCGTCTGGGGGCTCTCGCGTTCGAGGCCTCGCCACAGGTTTTTGCCATTCTCAGCTTTCTGGCAGGGCTGGTCCTGCTGGGCTCGGTAGCAACACCGGCGATCGGGGGGCGGCTGGAGGCGCTCCTCAGCGTTGCGCCGCCTTTCCTGATCGACCTGTCCCATTTCGCGGCCAGTCTGGCGGGATTTGCACTGATCCTGCTGTCGGCCGGCCTCTGGCGACGCCGTCGCGGGGCGTGGTGGGCGGCCGTCATCGTCCTGCTGGCGGGCGTGGCCTTTTCCCTGCTGAAGGGTCTGGAGTGGGAAGAGGCGATCGAACTGGCCTTGATCGCGGCCTTTCTGATCCCGGCCCGAAAGGCCTTCGATCGTCGCTCGCGGCTGGACGAGCCGCTGTCACCCTTCTGGCTGTTGATGCTGGTCGTGGCCGTGGCGGCGACCCTGTGGCTGGGCTTTTTCGTCTATCGCGACGTGACCTATTCGGACGAGCTGTGGTGGACCTTCCTGACGGATCGCCAGGCGTCGGGCTTTCTGCGCGGGGGTCTGGCCGTGGCGCTGCTGACCGTTCTGGTCGTGGGTCGCTCCCTGATCAGCGCGCCCGGTGCCCGCAGTCATGGTCCGGCCTCGGCTGCCGACGTCGCGCGCGTGGCGGCGCTGATCGAGAGGGCGGATCACGCCGCGCCCGAGGCCTGGCTTTCCACCCTCGGCGACAAGGCCTTGTTCTTCAGCACGAGCGGCGACAGCGTCCTGGCCTATCGCGTCATCGGTCGCCGCTGGATCGCCATGGGCGAGCCGACCGGTCGGCGGGACGAGCGGGTCGGACTGTTGTGGGACTTCGCCGCCCTGGCCGATGCCTACGGCGGCGCGCCGGTCTTCTACTCCGTGGGCGAGGGCCTGCTGGGCGATCTGGCGACGCTGGGACTGGCGGTGCGCAAGGTGGGAGAGAGCGCGGTCATTGACCTCGCCACCTTCTCGCTGGAGGGCAAGGCGCGCCAGAACCTGCGCACCGCCGTCAGTCGGGCCGAGCGGGAAGGGGCCCGTTTCGAGCTGCTGCCGCCGGGTTCGGCGACGGGGCTGGCGGGTCAACTCCGCGCCGTGTCGGACGCCTGGCTGGCCGCGCACGAGGGCGCCGAAAAGGCATTTTCGCTGGGCCGGTTCGACGTCGGCTATCTTGATCGCACGCCTCTCGCCGTGGTGCAGCAGGCCGGGCGGATCGTTGCCTTCGCAAACCTTCTGCCCGGTCGCGGACCGGCTCCAGTCATCGCCGTTGATCTGATGCGGCATGTGGAGGACGCACCGCCCGGGGTGATGGACTATCTGTTCGTGCGCGCAATCCAGTGGGCGAAAAGCGAAGGTTTTGCCGCCTTCGATCTGGGCATGGCCCCGCTGTCGGGGCTTGAGGATCGTCGCCTCGCGCCGATTTTTGCTCGCGTCGGAGCCCTGGTCTTCGAGGAAGGCGGGGCCCTGTACGGCTTTCAGGGCTTGCGGGCCTTCAAGGCCAAGTTCGGCCCGGTCTGGACGCCCCGCTTCATCGCTGCGCCGCCTTCCACCCCGCTGGCCTTCGCCCTGCTGGACGTGGCCCTGCTGACCAGCGGTGGCTGGCGCGGAATGCTCGGATTGAAGAGATAGGGCGAGCGCCGTTGCCTCTCCCTCCCTCTTCGAGGGAGGGTGGCTGAGCCGCAGGCGAAGCCGGGTGGGCGGGGCTCGGCGATACAAGCGCAGGTGCTGCCTTGCCTCAGCCCTCCCCACCCGGTCGCTATGCGACCACCCTCCCCCCGAGGGGGAGGGAAAACGTCGTAACCAGCCTTAGTCTTCGCGCGAGCGCTTCTTGCGGAAGCTGGGGTTCAGGACCTGTTTGCGCAGGCGGATCGACTTGGGCGTGACCTCGACCAGTTCGTCTTCCTCGATATAGGCGATGGCCTGTTCCAGCGAAGGACGGCGCGGCGGGGTCAGGCGTACCGCCTCGTCCTTGCCGGCGGCGCGGATGTTGTTCAGCTGCTTGGCCTTCATCGGATTGACGTCCAGGTCGTCCCAGCGCGCGTTCTCGCCGATGATCATGCCCTGATAGGTCTTTTCGCCGGCGCCGACGAACATCACGCCACGATCCTCGAGGTTCCACAGGGCGAAGGCGGCGGTCTCGCCGTCCGAGTTGGAGATCAGCACACCCTTCAGACGGCCTTCGATCTTGCCCTTGTGCGGCTCATAGTGGCTGAACACGCGGTTCAGCACGCCCGAACCGCGCGTGTCGGTCAGGAACTCGCCCTGATAGCCGATCAGCGAGCGCGACGGCGCCTTCAGGCTGATGCGGGTCTTGCCGGCGCCCGAGGGGCCCATGTCGGTCATCTCGGCCTTGCGGGCCGACAGCTTCTCGATGACCACGCCCGAGAATTCGTCGTCGACGTCGATCATGACGTCCTCGATCGGCTCCAGCTTCTCGCCGTTCTCGCCGGTCTGATAGACCACGCGCGGGCGCGAGATGCTGAGTTCGAAGCCCTCGCGGCGCATGTTCTCGATCAGCACGCCCAGCTGCAGTTCGCCGCGACCGGCGACTTCGAAGGCGTCCTTGCCGCCCGTCTCCGTGACGCGAATGGCGACATTGGCCTCGGCCTCCTTCAGCAGGCGGTCGCGGATCACGCGCGACTGGACCTTGTCGCCTTCGCGGCCGGCCAGGGGGCTGTCGTTGACCGAGACGGTCATGGAGATGGTGGGCGGATCGATCGGTTGTGCGGGCAGGGCCTCGGTGACTTCCAGGGCGCAAAGCGTGTCGGCCACGGTGGCCTTGGACATGCCGGCGATGGCGACGATGTCACCAGCCTCGGCGCCCTCTTCGACCGGCTGGCGCTTCAGGCCGCGGAAGGCCAGCACCTTGGTGATCCGGCCCTGTTCGATGGTCTTGCCGTCGCGATCCAGCGCCTTGATGGCCAGACCAGGGTAGGCCTTGCCGCTCTCGATACGGCCTGTCAACAGGCGGCCCAGGAAGGGATCGCTTTCGATCAGGACGTTCAGGATCTGGAACGGCTTGTCCTTGTTCTCGACCTGTTTGGGCGGCGGCACGTGGCGCACGATCAGGTCGAACAGCGGGCCCAGATTGTCGGACGGCTGGTTCAGGTCCAGCGTCGCCCAGCCGGCGCGGCCCGAGGCATAGATGTGGGGGAAGTCCAGCTGCTCGTCCGTCGCGCCGATGGCGGCGAACAGGTCGAAGGCGGCGTTGTGGACGCGGTCCGGATCGGCGTGGGCGCGATCGACCTTGTTGATGCACAGGATCGGTTTCAGGCCCATCTTCAGCGCCTTGGTCAGCACGAACTTGGTCTGGGGCATGACGCCCTCTTCGGCGTCGACCAGGATGACGCAGCCGTCCACCATGCCGAGGATCCGCTCGACCTCGCCGCCGAAGTCGGCGTGGCCGGGGGTGTCGATGATGTTGATGCGGGTCTCGCCCGCCTCGCCGTTCCACAGCACCGATGTGGCCTTGGCCAGGATGGTGATGCCGCGCTCGCGCTCCTGATCGTTGGAGTCCATGGCGCGCTCGGTCGTCGCCTCATTGGCTCGGAAGACGCCGGACTGGGCCAGAAGCTGGTCCACCAGCGTGGTCTTGCCGTGGTCGACGTGGGCGATGATGGCGACGTTGCGCAGGTTCATTTGAGTATCACGAATGGGCGGCCGGAACGGAGGGGCCGCTGGGCAGGGGCATAATTGCGGGAAAGCGCGCGCCTCTTACCGAAGCGCGCGCCGAAAAGCCACCCTATAGCCCGGTTGGGGCGGATTGAAGGCTTCAGACCTTGGCCGACTGTCTGCGGACCCAGGCATAGAGGGCAAAGGCCAGACCGGCGAAGACCACCAAGCCGGCGATCATGGCGGGCCAGGTCGAGTCCTCGGGGATCATGGCGAACGGTGCGTCATTGCCGGTGCCGACGATGACGCCTGCGGTCATGACCAGGAACAGGCTCTCGCCCACGATCAGGCCGCTGGCCAGCAGCACGCCCATGCGACGACCGACGTCGGCGAAGCGGGTCGTCTTGATCGCCTTGTCGTAGATCCAGCCGCACACCGCCCCGATGACCAGCATCGTCGTCACCGCAGCCGGCAGGTAGAAGCCGATGCCGACCGCCAGGGGCGGCAGCTTCATCCGGCCCTTGGTGGCGCTGCTCAGGACGATGTCCAGCACGATGATGACCGCGCCGATCACGGCACCAAGCCCGATCAGGTCCCAGCGCAGGTCGCCGCCGATGACGCCGCGCGCCAAGGCCGAGATCAGCGTCGCCTGGGGAGCAGCCAGCGGCTCGTCCGCGATACCCCGGGGCCCGCCCTCGAAGCCGAAGGCCGCGTTCAGGAGGTTCAGGATCAGTGGAATGACGATGGCCCCCGCGATCACGCCGACGATCAGGGCCGCCTGCTGACGCCAGGGTGTGGCCCCGACCAGCTGGCCGGTCTTCAGATCCTGAAGATTGTCATTGGCGATGACCGCCACGGCAAAGACGATGGCCGTCACGATCAGGGCGAAGGCCACCACCGACGGATCGGCGGGCAGGCCGGCGATGGCCAGCACGCCCAGCATCAGCAGCGATGCAATGACGATGGCCAGGATGCCCACCCCCGACACGGGGCTGTTGGATGACCCGATCAGCCCGGCCATGTAGCCGCAGATGGCGGCGACCGCGAAGCCGATCAGGATTACATAGATCAGCCCGCCCCCGACCAGCAGCCAGGTCGAGCCCGCCAGCGTCGGATTGCCCTGGGCGAAGAAGGCCAGGATGAAGCCGATGCCGATCAGGCAGGCGACCGACAGACCGGCCACAATGTTGATCGGAATGTCCTGCTCGGTCCGGTCCAGAACCTCGCCGCCCTGACGACGGCGATTGGCCGCCAGCGCCGAGGTCAGCCCGCCGATCAGCGGTCCGGCCAGCTTGATCAGGGTCCAGATGGCGGCCACGCCGATGACGCCCGCGCCCATGAAGCGCACTTCGCGGCTCCAGACGGTCATGGCCAGTTCTTCGGCCGGGGCACCCGGCGGCAGGGTCGTGGCGATGGACGGAATGCCGTTGGCGGTCAGCCAGGCGATGGTGTCCGGGCTGGTCAGGATCGGCACTGCGACGCACCAGGCCAGGATCAGACCGAACAGCTGCGCCAGCCCGACGCTGAGCCCGATCAGATGGCCCGCCCCCAGAAGCGCGAACTGCATGCCGAAGCCGACGCCGGTCGCTCCGCCACCCAGCGCCGCCGGCAGTTTGAGGAACCGCGCCGTCTCGCCGGCAAAAACCCGCCCCGCGACCAGCAGGGCATAGCCCGCCGACACGATCGCGCCGGTCACCACAACCCACAGGCCGGCGGCATTCTCGCGCACCGCGCTCTCGGTCTGTTCGGCCCCGCGTGAGCCGACGGTCAGCACCTCGGCCGCCGCGACTCCCTCGGGGTAGGGCAGGCCCGCCTCGACGACGAGCGCGCGGCGCAGCGGGATGGAGAAGGTCACGCCCAGCACCCCGCCGAAGACGCAGATCAGCACTGATTCCCAGAACGGAAACTCCAGCCACCAGCCGACCATGACCAGGCCCGGTAGCACGAAGATGATCGAGCTCATGGCCCCGCCGACCGAGGCCACGGTCTGGACGGTCATGTTTTCCCAGATGGTCGAGGTCTTGAACATCCGCAGGATGGCCATCGAAATGACCGCCGCCGGAATGGCCGAGGCGAAGGTTAACCCCACCTTCAGGCCTAGATAGGTGTTGGCGGCGGTGAACACGACGGCCAGCAGACAGCCCAGAACCAGGGCGCGCAGGGTCAGTTCGATGCGTTTGGCACCCTTCACGGGTGCGCTCGCGGGTGTGTCAGTCATGGTCGTCGTCCCTCTCCGGACGGCGACGTAAACCGGAAAACCGGCCAATGGCTAGAGGTTAGTGCTCAGCTCGCGCCACGTCCGCCCGACACGGCTGCGCGTGTCAGACCGCTGTGCCGCCCACGGTCAGGCCGCCGATCTTGAGCGAGGGCTGGCCGATGCCGACGGGGACGCCCTGGCCGGCCTTGCCGCAGACGCCGACGCCGGGGTCGAAGGCGAAGTCGTCGCCGATCATCTGGATGTGGGTCAGGGCCGTGGCCCCGTCGCCGATCAGGGTCGCCCCGCGCACCGGGGCGGTGATCTTTCCGTCCTCGATCAGATAGGCCTCGGTGCACTGGAAGACGAACTTGCCGTTGGTGATGTCCACCTGACCGCCGCCGAAGTTGGCGGCATAGAGACCGCGCCTGGTCGAGGCGATCATGTCGGCCTTCGAGTCCTTGCCCCCTTCCATGAAGGTATTGGTCATGCGCGGCATGGGCATGTGGGCGAAGGACTGGCGACGACCGTTGCCGGTCGCCTGGGCCCCCAGCTGACGGGCCGACAGCCGGTCGTGCATCAGCCCGACCATGATGCCGTCCTCGATCAGGACGGTACGCGACGTCGGCGTGCCCTCGTCGTCGATGGTCAGGGAGCCGCGACGGCCTGAGATGGATCCGTCATCGACGACGGTCACGCCCGGTGCCGCCACCCGCTGGCCCATCTTGCCGGAGAAGACGGAGGAGCCCTTGCGGTGGAAGTCGCCCTCGAAGCCGTGGCCGATGGCTTCGTGCAGCAGGACGCCGGGCCAGCCTGCGCCCAGGACGACGTCCATCTCGCCGGCTGGACAGTCGACGGCGTCCAGGTTGATCAGGGCCTGCCGTAAGGCTTCATCGACCTGCCATTGCCAGCGATCGGGCGCGATCCAGGTCTCGAACCCGGCACGGCCGCCTGCGCCTGAGGACGCGCTTTCGCGGCGACCGTCGCGCTCGACGGTGACGGAAACGTTCAGCCGTACCAGCGGACGGAGATCCTGCATGCGCAGGCCGTCGCCGCGCAGGATCTCGATCTGGCGACGCTCGCCCGTCAGGCTGGCCGAGACCTGGACGACGCGCGGATCGCGGGCGCGGGCCCAGGCATCGATCTCGGCCAGCAGAGCGATCTTGTCGGAAAAAGCGGGCGAGGCGAGGGGATCGACGGCGTCATAGAGCTTCTGATTGGTGGCGCGGGGGCCTTCGCCGACGATGGCGGCATGTCCGGCCTTGGCCAGGGCTGCACTGTCGGCAGCGCGGCGCAGGGCCGGGCCGGTGACCTCGTTGGCGTGGGCATAGCCGGCAGTCTCGCCCGCCACGACCCGCAGACCGAATCCTTCGGAGGCGTCATAGGCGGCCGACTTCAGTCGCCCGTCGTCGAAGACCAGCGATTCGCTTTCAGAGCGTTCGAAATAAAGCTCCCCGTCGTCGGCCCCGGCCAGAGCGCTCTGCAAGATCGACAGAGCTTCGTCGGCTGCGACATCGACGCTGTCGAGAAGGGCGGGCGGGGAAACATGCAGGGTCATGCAGGCTAGATAGGGTGTCGCGATTGCGGCGTCACCCCGGGCGGACAAAAGGCCCCCACCCGTGCAGGTAGGGGCCTCCTGGCTTTGTCGCAATCTGCTCAGTCCTGATTCAGCGAACCGTTGCCGCTGATGGTCTGTTCCAGGCGGGCCGGCCGGCGGGTCAGGGTGACGTCGCCATTGCCGGAAAGATCGACCGTGGCCTGGCCGGTCGGGCCCAGATGGGCGTCGCCATTGCCGCTGACGGTGACGGTGGCGTCGGTCATGGCGACCGCCTCCAGGTCCGCATCGCCGTCGCCGGAGATGTCGAGGGTGACCATTTGGGTGCGACCCTGCACATCGACATCGGAGTTGCCGGACAGGGTCAGGTTGAGCGCGGGCTGATCATAGGCGCGCACGCTCAGTTCGCTGGATCCGGCCACGTCGAAGGTGGTGACCGAGGGGGCGGTGACGGTGATCTTCAGCGCCTCGGTTTCGCTCCAGCCCTGGATGCCTGTACGGCTCCAGCGGATGTAGGCCCGCTCGCCCTCCTCGCCGTTCAGCAGGGTCAGGCGGCCGTCGGTGAAGCGGACGCGATCCACGACGGTGCTCGGGCCGGTGATCGAGATGCCGGCTTCGGTGCCCTGGACGTAGGTCACGTCGGCGGGCAGGTCGATGGCCAGAGTGTCTGTACCGGTCCATTCGATGGTGCGGGTCGTCTGGGGCGAGACCTCGCCGCGTTCGACGCGGAAGCTTTCGTCGCCGGCCTCGTCGTCGGTAATGACCCAGGTCCAGCCGGGACCGGCCAGGTCGCGACCACCCAGGGCCGCAGCCCCGCCGATACCGACCACGGCCAGGACAAAACCCACGCCGGTGATGATGAGAAGATTGCGGATCATGAAGGTCTCTCCTCAGACTTGATAGGTTGCGGGGGCGGATGTCCCCAGGGCGGGTTTCAGAACGCGATAGTGCAGGCGGGCGTACCAGACGGTGGCATCGACCAGCCATTTGGTCAGCAGAGCACCGAGGCCCGTCATGAACATGCCGATCCCCATGATGCCGATGCCCAGCAGGACGGCGGCAAACGCTCCACCCGGTCCACCCAGGAAAGGCCCGACGACCAGGGCGATGGCCCCGCCGACGAAGACGAACACGCCCATGAACAGGACCGTCAGTACCGTGCCGAAGACTGGCAGGACGATCGGCAGCAGGATCAGGATGTCCAGAGCCCCCAGGCCGATCAGGCCGAAGATGGCCCCGACCGCGGCCGACGGGTTCTGTTCCTGGGTCCAGCGCTGGGCGGTGGATTCCGCGCGCAGCTCGCGGGCCAGACGATCGGGATCGCCGAGGGCCGCGGCCACTTCGGCCTCCGACCGGCCGGCGGCGACGCCGTCACGGAAATGGCTGTCGTAGTCCGAGATGATGTCCTGAGCCGCGGCGATGGGCAGGCCCA
The DNA here is from genome assembly GCF_016463295.1 of Brevundimonas sp. GTDB lineage: Bacteria > Pseudomonadota > Alphaproteobacteria > Caulobacterales > Caulobacteraceae > Brevundimonas. The sequence goes on along the minus strand of NZ_JAEMRO010000009.1, from coordinate 1,387 downwards.
CCAGTCCGCGCCGCAGACGGCCCATGAATTCCTCGCGTGTCATTGTTTCGGCTCCCCTTGATCGGTGGTGGCGACGGCGCTGGCCTCGGGGGCGGCGGGGGCGTTCATGACGCCTTCCACGGCCCGGACGAAAGCGTGCCATTCGCGGGTCTGTTGTTCGAGCGCGGCGCGCCCCGCCTCGGTCAGGCGATAGTATTTGCGCGACGGGCCGGACGGCGATTCGACCAGATAGGTCTCGACCTGGCCTTCGGACTGCATGCGCCGCATCAGCGGATAGATGGTGCCCTCGCCCATATCGATGGCGTCGGACAGGGTGGCGGCAATCTCGTAGGCGTAGCTCTCGCGTCGGTTCAGCAGGGCCAGGACGCACAGCGTCAGGACCCCCTTCTTCAGTTGTATCTCAATGGTTTCGGGCACCGTGGCGTCCTCCTGTGATGAAGAAGGTGTATCGCAAGGTATCTGGCGTCACAAGGTAGCATGCGAAACATGACACCGATTTAATCGACGCATGGATTTCGCATGCGGCGTCCAGACGCTTGGCAAGCGGGGGACGGGGCGATATGGACCGCGCAACGACCGCTGCGAGCTTTCGGGCTTGCGGCGACTGTTTGCGATTCACTCGCAAACGTTTGCGGCAGAACGGTTTTTATGAGGAAGTCTCGTATGGGGATGGGCACGCGGGCCCGGGGTCTGATCGGCGGCGGTTTCGCCGGTCTCTGCCTGGCCATCTTTGCCGCTGCGCCGGCCTGGGCGCAGGACCTGATGGGTCAGCCGACGCCGGGTGGCATCGGCCTGCAGCCATCGGCTTCGCCACTGAAGGAAGAAGCGCACTTCTTCCACGACGTCGTCCTGATGCCGATCATCACCTTCATTACCCTGCTGGTGTTGGGCCTGATCCTGTGGGTCGTGTTCCGCTACAACAAAAAAGCTAATCCGACGCCGGCACGCTGGAGCCACAACACGCTCGTCGAGGTGATCTGGACGGTGCTGCCTGTGCTGATCCTGGTGTTCATCGCCTTGTTCTCGTTCCGCCTGCTGTTCTCGTATCACAACATGCCGACGCCGGACCTGACGGTGAAGGCGACTGGCAATCAGTGGAACTGGTCCTACGAATATCCGGACCAGGGCATCGCCGAATACGTTTCCAACATGCTGTCGGAAGAGGAGATCGCTCAGCGGGGGATGGATCACGGCCTTTACCGCCTGGCCGCCGACGAGCCGATCGTGGTGCCAGTCGGCAAGACCGTACGTGTTCTGGTCACCGCCGCCGACGTCATCCACGCCTTCGCCCTGCCGGCCTTCGGTCTGAAAACGGACGCCATCCCGGGCCGCGTCAACGAAACCTGGTTCAAGGCCGACCGCGTCGGTACCTTCTATGGCCAGTGCT
>NZ_JAEMRO010000008.1:1687-58491 GCF_016463295.1 Brevundimonas sp. | reverse complement strand
CTCCACCACGCTGCGCGCGGTCCCCCTCCCCCAAGGGGGGAGGAATGAAAAAGGGCGCGGTAGCCGTGGCCACCGCGCCCTTCTGTCGTTTGGGTCTTGTCAGGCTTCAGAGAAGCTTGAGGTCCACCGCCGAGGTCTTGCCGCGCTGGTTTTCCAGCTCGTATTCGACCTTCTGGTTGTCATCCAGGCCTTGCAGGCCGGCCTTCTGGACTGCGGTGACGTGTACGAACACGTCGGAACCGCCGCCATCGGGCTGGATGAAGCCGTAGCCTTTGGTGGAGTTGAACCACTTGACCGTGCCGGTCGCCATGTCTGCGTCTCCGTAAACGCGCTTTGCCAGGCAGGTGTCCCTGCGGGATCACCCGTCAGTCCATCTGGAACAAGCTCGTTCGAGGAAGGAGCAAGCACGGGTTTGGACCCCGCACGAAATCCGGACTGCGCTGATGTTCTCTCCCGCAAATCCGGGCCGGTCAACAGCAAAGCGAATCGGTCGCGCCTGGAACAGGGTTAGCGCCTCCGTTACGCTCAGCGCGCGCACAGGCTGTAGGAGGCGCCGTCCAGATGAAGGTGGTCCGCATGCGCCGCATTATAGTCCGGCGTCAGCACGGTCGAGAACAGACGGCACGCCCCATCCCTCAGCCGCGCCAGGAAGGGGGCCGCCTCGCCGCCCGCCGGACCCTGGCCCGACCAGTCGTCCAGCACGGTCACCTTCGAGCCATCCGCCAGGGTCACGCCCGCGACGTCCAGCGCATTGGCCTTGGCATGCTCGCTGGGCCGGGCGCTGGCATCGGTCTGGCCATAGATGCGGCGGCAGGAGTAGGTGCCCATGCTGTCGACGCGGGCGACGTCCTGACCAAAGCTGGCCCGGGCCGCCGGCTGCAGCACCTGGCGGTCCCAGATCACGTAGCGCACGGCGAGCGGGCACTGCATGACCAGGCCGCCGGGGCTTAAGGGCGTGACCGCCCCGCCGGTGATCCGGACCGCGCCGCGCACGACGCAGAAGCCGCCGTCGTCCCGGTCCGCGGCCCGCTCGACGGTGACACCCGCGTCGCGCAGCACCTGCATGCAGGCCTCGGTCTGGGCGGTGATCTGCTCGGGCGCGGCTGTGGGCGGCAGGTCCAGGCTGGCCACCTTGGACTGCGTCGCCTGGCCGATCGGCCGGTCCAGATCCAGCGGCTTCCACGGCAGGTCCTGGTGCGGCGCGAACGCATTCAGCAGGGCGAACAGGGCGCAGACCGCCAGGCCCGCCTCCCACATCAGGTTCCAGAAGTCGGCCAGATCACGCTTCATGCTGGCTCAGCGTGGCGGGTGCTGCGATGCAGCGCAAGCGGAACCGTGGCCGACGGTTGCCGTCCTGCCCGCGACGGCGCAGCATGCGGCCATGAGCAAGACATCGGACTATGAAGACGAACTGGTGCGGCTGCAGATCCAGCTGGTCGAAACCCAGGCCTGGACCATCGAACAGGGGATCAAGACCGTGATCGTGTTCGAGGGCCGCGACAGCGCCGGCAAGGACGGGGCGATCAAGCGGATCACGGAACACATGGCCCCGCGCCAGACCCGCGTCATCGCCCTGGCCAAGCCCAGCGAGCACGAGCAGGGCCAGTGGTATTTCCAGCGCTACGTCCGGCACCTGCCGTCGGCGGGCGAGACCTATCTGTTCAACCGCTCCTGGTACAATCGCGGCGGGGTGGAGCCTGTGATGGGTTTCTGCACGCCCGAGCAGCACACCCAGTTCCTCAAGGACGCGCCGCGCTTCGAGCGGATGCTGACCGACAGCGGCATCGTGCTGATCAAGCTGTGGCTCGATATCTCCAAAGCGGAACAGGCCGAGCGCTTGGAGGCGCGGATCGAGGATCCGCTGAAGCGGTTCAAGGTCTCGTCGCTGGATGCGGAGGCGCAGACGCGCTGGGAAGAGTATTCGAAGGCCCGCGACCAGATGCTGGAGGCCACCCATTCGGGCCATGCGCCCTGGACGGTGATCGCCACCGACAAGAAGAAGGAGGCGCGGCTGAACATCATGCGGCACATCCTGCGCCGTCTCGGGGCCCCGGGCGTCAAGCCGCCCAAGCCCGATCCGCACATTGTCTTCGACGCCGACAAGGCCGAGGGACGTCTGGCCCCCTAGAATCCCAGCTCGGCCCGCAGGGCCTCCGCCGTCATGCCCCCGGCCCGCAGCTCGGCCAGGGTCACCGACCGGTCCCGCTTGGCATAGCGCCGTCCGTCTGGCCCGGTCAGCAGTCTGTGGTGGTGATAGACCGGCCTCGGCCAGTTCATCAGCGCCTGGATCAGCACCTGGATGTGCGTCGCCTCGAACAGGTCTTCACCCCGGATGACATGGGTGACGCCCTGCAGGGCATCGTCATGGGTGACAGCCAGATGGTAGGCCGTGCCCGCATCCTTGCGGGCCAGGATGACGTCGCCGGCGGTTTCGGGGCGGGCCGGGATGCGGCCGGTTTCGCCGTTCGGTCCGGAGCCTTCCTCGACAAAAGACAGGTCGTTCCAAGCGTCGTCGCCCAGTTCGGCCCGCGCTCGATCCAGCGATAGCCTCCAGGCGAAGGGCAAACCCTGTTCCAGCATCACCGCCTCTTCATCTGCCGGATGCGGCCCCGGACAGGCGGCCTCCGCGCGACCGTGCGGGGCGTCACCGATGGCATCCAGTAGCGCCTTGCGGGTGCGAAAGCAGCGGTAGAGCAGGCCGCGCTGTCGCAGCGTGTCTACGACTGCTGCATAGTCGGCCAGATGGTCCGACTGCCTGCGCACCGGCCTGGGCCAGTCCAACCCGAGCCAGGCCAGGTCTTCCAGTATCCCTGCTTCGAAATCCGGCTTGCAACGTGTTGGATCGATGTCCTCGATCCGCAGCAGCCATTGCCCGCCCGCGTTCTGTGCCAGGCGATGGCCCAGCAACGCCGACCAGGCATGGCCTTTGTGCAGGCGGCCGGTGGGGGAGGGGGCAAAACGGGTGACGAAGCCAGGCACCCGTCGTCAGACCCGCACGACCGCCCCGGCCTGATCGGCGGCATCGATCGCGGCCCGGATGTGTTCGGGGGCAAGGCCGTCGAAGGTTGCGGTCATGTCCTCGAGCGCGAACTGACGCTCATCAATGGCCCAGTCGTAGAGTTGGCGCAAAGCCCTGGTTGTGGCGGGAAAGGCGCGGCCGGTCACGCGAAACAGGGTCGCCGGCTTGCGGTTTGGAAGGGTGAAATCAGCCGATGGCGGCTGCACGCGACGCTGGGCGGCGGCCACTTCTTCCAGAAACTCCGGGGCCTGGATGATGTCTTGCAAAAGGCCGGCCAGGTCATCGAGCTGGCGCCGCAGAACCGCGCCCCCCTCTCGGTCGGCCGGAGCCAGATAGGCGCGATAATCCGACTGTCTGGAGGCCAGGCCGTGCAGCACATCCAGGACGGCCTTGCCGGTTATCGGAGTGACGGAATAGGTGACGTGCAGGGACGCGCCGTCCGTCGCCAAGGCGTCGTGGTACCAGCCACGCGGCAGGTACAGGACATCGCCGCGCCGCAGCCGGACCTGGCTCATCACCGCGCCGCGCGACCGCTCAAAGAACCGCTGGGTGTCATCACTGCCCGGCAGGAGATCGACCGGATTATCGGCCCGGTTTTCATACAGGGTCCAGACCTTTTCGCCTTCGGTCTGAACGACGAAGACGTCGTGATTGTCATAGTGGCTGCCGAACGCGCGGATACCCTGGAACGAGCAGTAGACATTCGCCCCGACCGTGGCGGCGAAGGTCCGACCCAGGATCTGGCCAACATGCGTGAGGGGTGGATGGGCGTGCAGCACGTCATTGGCCACCAGGCTGGCCCCGCCCGACAGGAAGACATCGACCATGGTCGGGCTGGGCCGCAGAATTGGGCCGGAGGGCGTGGCGATCGGCTTGCAATACTGCTCCGGGCGCACGGCCTGGCCGTCAAGCATCAGCCGCAGCGTTTCGGCCGTCCAGACGTGGGTCTGTTGCAGAAGGCTATTGAAGGCCTGCCATGTCAGAATACCAGCCTTATGGGGATGGTCGCCAGCGGGGACGTGCAGGGGCTGGCGCCCGTCATAGTCGCGCATGAAGTCGGCTTCGGTGACGGGAAAAAGCAGATCCGCAAGTGTGCGCACACCCTGGGTCTCCTGTTGAGCGGAAGGGGACATCGGCTGGGTCATGAGCGTCGCAGAACGCCCAGGCGCTCTGCCTCTGCCAAGGCAGCCCGCAAATCTGCCTCCGGGATGAAATCGAACTGTGCGACCACGGTTTCCAGCGGCACGCCGGGTTGGGTCATGATCCAGTCCATGGCGATCGCCACCGGGCCCGACCACGCCGGCGCGGTCCGTCCCGTCGGATGAAGCATGACCAGAGGGGGTCGGTCCGGCAGACTGTACCGAGCCGGTCGCGGGGACAGCCTTTCCTGCGTCATCGCGATTTCATCCATGAAGGTGTCGGTCTCGGCGAGCGCCGCCAGACGACGGCCAAGATCCCGCAGCTGAGCTTTCAGCGGGCGTCCTCCATCCTCGGTCGCCGGGCGCAACCAGGTGCGAAACGCCGGGTCCTGCAAGGCAGCGGCCTCCAGCAGGCCGAACATGATCCGACCATACAGCGGCGTGACGGAGAAGGTCACATGCAGGGACGAGCCGCTCGGCGTCAGGGCGTCATGATACCAGCCGCGGGGCAGGTACAGGACATCGCCCGGCCGCATGAGCACCTCCTGCATCAGTGGACCTCGGGTCCGGGCAAACCACTGCCGTGCATCGGGACCGTCGGCCGGAAAATCGATCGGCTGGTCTGCGCGGTTCTGATACAGCCGCCAGGTCTTTTCGCCCTCCACCTGCACGGCGAAAACGTGATGAAGGTCGAAATGGGTGTTAAACGCCTGGACCCCGCCAAACGAGCAATAGATGTTGGCCCCGACCAGGCCCGCGAAATGACGAGAGAGGGCTGTCGAGAGCGTGTCGATTTCGGGGGTCAGGGCCTCTACCCCGTCCGCAATCAGGCTGGCCCCCTTGGCCAGCAGCGGCTGGATGCGCGACGGCGAAGGGCGCAGAGCCGGCCCCGCGGGCGTCTTCACCTCGGCGCAATACTGGGTGGCGGGTATCGGGTCGCCGTTGAAGACCAGCTTCAGGGATTGTGGCGTCCAGATCGATGCCTGGTCCAGAAGCGCATTGAACCCATCCCAGCGCAGCAGGTCCTGTTTGGCGGTGCCGGGCGCGGCGGGAATATGCAGCGGTTTCCGGTCGTCGTAGTCGGACCGAAACTGTTCCGGGGTGATCGGATGAAGAAGATCGGCCAAGGTGCGCATCCGAACAGGCATAAATCCGTGTTCGCATCCTGTCGATGAGGTCTCCATGCCCAAAGCACCCGATATCGAGGCCATTGCGACAGCGCGTGCGACGCTGGCCGAGCGCGATCCCGCCTTGGCCCGTGCGCATGCGCAGACTCCGATGCTGGAATGGCGGCTGCGCCCCGGCGGGTTCGAGGGCCTGTTCCGGATGATCGTGGAGCAGCAGGTGTCGGTGGCCTCGGCGGCCTCCGTCTGGGCCAGGCTGCAGGCTGGACTGGGAGAGATCACGCCAGAGGCCCTGCTGGCGCATGACATCGACAGCCTGCGCGGCATGGGCCTGTCGCGGCAGAAGTCGACCTATGGACAGGGGATCGCCCTGGCCCAGATCGAGGGGCGGATCGATCTGGAGCATATGCAGACCCTGTCGGACGATGACGCGATCGCGGCCCTGACGGCGCTGAAGGGGGTCGGGCTGTGGACGGCGGAGGCCTATCTGATGATGTGCGAGGGGCGGCTGGATGTTTTCCCGGGTGGCGACGTCGCTCTGCAGGAAGCCATCAAATGGGCCGATGGGACCGAGACCCGGCCCGATCAGAAGGCCGCCTATGCACGGGCGGAGCTGTGGCGACCTTACCGGGCGGTGGCGACGCATCTGCTGTGGGCCTGGTACACGGGCGTGAAGCGTGGCGAGATCGTGCTGGCTGAGGGTGGGCCTGAGCCGGTAGAACCGCGAGAATGAGCCCTATCGTCGATCCTGCCCTTGCCAGTCCCGAGACCGTTCTGGGGGCGCTGGACTTTGCCGGCGTCGCCGTTTTCGCGGCCACCGGTGCGCTGGCGGCGGCGCGCGAGAAGCATGACCTGGTTACCTTTGCCTTTTTCGGGGCCATCACGGGCGTGGGCGGCGGGACGCTGCGCGACCTGCTGATCGGGGCTCCGGTCTTCTGGGTGCAGGACTGGCGCTATATCGCCGTCTGCCTGTTCGCCTCGGTGGCGGTCTGGCTTGTCGGGTCGCGGCCCTGGCGGTTCCGGGCCCTGCTGTGGCTGGATGCCATCGGCCTGGCCGCCTATGGCGTGCTGGGCGCGGCCAAGGCGGAGGCGTTCCAGGTCGCGCCCCTGATCTGCATCGTCATGGGAGCGCTGACGGCCTGCTTCGGCGGGATCGTGCGCGATATCCTGGCGGGGCAACCGTCCATCCTGCTGCGGCGTGAGATCACAGTATCGGCGGCGCTCTTGGCGGCGACCCTGTTCGTCATCGGGCGGGCCGTCGGGCTGGAGGCCTGGCCGGCGGCGGTGCTGGCGGCCTGTTGCGGCTTTGCCCTGCGCGCGGGGGCCCTGGTCTGGGGGTGGAGCCTGCCCGGCTTTCCCGGCAAGACCAGTTGGGGCGGGTGAGGGCCCGATCTCCGGCCCGATCTCTGGCCCTGTCGCCAAACCGTCTCGCGCCCGTCACGACGCGATGATCGCCAAGGCGTCGAATCAGGTCTAGGCTTGATCCATAGCCTGGGAAGGAGACCTGTCTTCAGTCCTCTCGCGTGCACACATCCCGCCCGACCCGCGGCCCTCGTGAGAGGTGTCTGATGCAGGTCACCCATCGCCAGCTGTCCGGCTTTCCCGCCTTGGTGCTGAATGCGGACTTCAGGCCCCTGTCCTATTATCCCCTGTCGGTCTGGCCATGGGAGGAAGTGGTCAAGGCGGTCTATCAGGACCGCGTCGACGTGATCTCGACCTATGACAAGGTCGTGCGCAGCCCGTCGATGGAGATCGCCCTGCCCAGCGTGATCGCGCTGAAGACCTACGTCGATCAGGACCGCCCACCGGCCTTCACCCGTTTCAACGTCTTTCTGCGCGACGGCTTCACCTGCCAGTATTGCGGGGATACCGCCGAACTGACCTTCGACCATGTGGTGCCCCGCTCCAGGGGTGGGCGCACGACCTGGGAAAACATCGTCGCGGCCTGCTCGCCCTGCAATCTGCGAAAAGGCGGCCGCACACCCCAGCAGGCCGGCATGCCGATCCGGCGCGAGCCGCACCGCCCCAACGCCTGGCAACTGCAGCAACATGGCCGCCGCTTCCCGCCGCACTATCTGCATCAGAGCTGGCTGGACTATCTGTATTGGGACATCGAACTGGAGCCGTAGGCGTCACGGAACGGCCTCATCGGCATGGCGTTGACGAGCGGCCCGCAATGCCTCAGTCGAGCCTCCATGAAAATCCGCGTCCGTGCCGAACTGGTCTATCGTTTCGATCCCCCGACGGATGCGATCTACAAGATTCAGGTGGCTCACTGGCCCGGCCAGAACATCCTCGAAGAAACGCTGACCACGACGCCCGAGGTGGATTTCCAGCATGATCAGGATGACGAGTTCGGCGCGCGCACGCTGCGGGCGCATCTGCAGGGCGAGGTGGCGCTGGTCTATGAGGCGGTGGTCGACAATGGTGTCCTCAAGGGCCTGCCGCCCGTGACGGTCCAGCATGACTGGAACGACCTGCCGGCCGAGGTGCTGCCCTATCTGAACCCCAGCCGCTATTGCCCGTCGGACCAGTTTGGACGGTTCGTGGAGCGGACGTTCAGCGGCACGGTCGGCGGCGACCGCGTGCTGAAGATCCTGGACTGGATCGCCGAGAATATCGACTACGAGCCCGGTGCGTCGGACAGCGAAACGACGGCGTCGCGCACCTTCATCGACCGCGCGGGCGTCTGCCGCGACTTCACCCACATGGGCATTACCCTGTGCCGGGCCTCGGGTATTCCCGCGCGGGCGGTCAGTGCCTTTGCGCATCAGCTGAACCCGCCGGATTTCCACGCCATCTTCGAGGTCTGGCTGTCGGACGGCTGGTGGCTGGTCGATCCGACGGGGCTGGCTCCCGTCGAGGGTCTGGTACGGATCGCCTGCGGGCGCGACGCGGCCGACATCGCCTTTCTGACCACCCAGGGGTCGTGCCAGATGGTGCGCCAGTCGGTGACGGCCGAGGCGGTCTAGTTTCCGCCTGAGCCCTTCCACGCCTCGATGAAGTCCATGCGGCGCAGGACCTTGCTGTCCGGGTCGATCAGGATGTGCGCGCCTGCGCGGGCCTCGACGAAGCCGCGGCCGCCGGGCATGGCCACGGTGGTGCGCCGACCGTCGATCTCGACCTCGACCGGCATGGGGAAGGGCTTGCCGTCGCCGGTGACCCATTCCAGGGCAAGCCCGCGCTCGTCGCGGGTCTGGCGCAGATCGGGCAGGGCGGCCTGATACAGATAGCCGTCGAAGAACCAGCCCAGGTCCTGTCCGGCCTCTTCGCTGATCAGGGCCAGGAACTCGCGCGTGGTGCCATAGCGGGGCTGGAACTGGCCAGGCTGCGGCGTCGCCGTCCCATAGACCAGGCGGGTCACGGCGCGGAAGAAGGCCTCGTCCCCCACCAGCATGCGCAGGGAATGCGCGATCAGCGACCCCTTGTTGTAGAGGTCCAGCCCCGGCCCGGTGTCACCCTCATAGACCTCGGCCACGGCGCGGTCGGTGCCGGAGACGACAGGGTAGCGGTTGATCAGGTCCCGCCGCTGCTGCAACAGGCTGGCCTGCATGAAGCGCTCGCCGTTCAGCCAGCGGTCGTAGAGCGGCTGCATATAGCTGCCCAGCCCTTCGTGCAGCCACATGTCGTCGGCGTTGCGGTTGGTCAGCTGATTGCCGAACCACTCATGGCTCAGCTCGTGATGCAGCAGCCAGTCGAAGCCGCGCCCGTCCAGCCGGTAGCCGTTGCCATAGGCGTTGATGGTCTGGTGCTCCATGCCCAGATGCGGCGTCTCCACCACCCCCATCTTCTCGTCACCGAAGGGGTAGGGGCCGACGGTGGCCTCGAAGAAGTCCACCATGGGCGCGAACTGGTCGAACAGGACCTTCACCTTGGCCGGGTCGTCGCCGCGCAGATACCAGTAGGTCAGGGGGATGACGTTGCCGAACCGGCTGACATAGTCGGTGGTCATCTCGTCATACGGCCCGATGTTCAGGGCGATGGCATAGGTGTTGGGGCTACGCGCGCTCCAGTTCCAGGTCGTGGTGCCGTCGCCGTTGTCGGTCTTGCCGACGAACCGCCCGTTCGACGGCGCGGCCAGATCGGACGGCACGGTGATGTGCAGGTCGACACGGCCCGGTTCGGCCAGCGGATGGTCGATGCAGGGCCAGAACAGGTCGCAGCCCTCGCCCTGAACCGCCGTGGCGATCCACGGCTGGCCATCGGGCGTGGTGGACCAGACGAAGCCGCCGTCCCAGGGCGCGCGGGGGGCCACGCGCGGCTGGCCCGCATAGGCGATGCGCAGGGACGCGGTCTGGCCCGTCTGAAGCGTGCGACCCAGCGGCACGGTCATGCGGCCGTCGGGATTGGTCCAAGTGCCGGACGCGATCTCCTGCCCGTCGACCTGGACGGAGGAGACGGCGAAGCGGGTGTCCAGTTCGACCACCAGGGCCTCGACCGGCGACTGGGCGGTGAAGTCCAGTACGGCGACGGCGTCGATGGCCTTGTCCGCCGGGATGACCCGGATCGCCAGATCGGCCTTGTCGAACCGCACCGCGACCTGTTCGGGCGCGCGGGGCTGATCGGTGGCCAGGGTGAAGGCGGACGACTCGACGGAGATGTCGGTGACGACAGGGGCGGGTGCGTCCTGGGCCGAGGCTGTGAGGGGGGCCGCGGTCAGGGCCAGGACGGAGACGGTGGCGACGGCGACACGGCGGAATACGGACACGAAGGGCTCCGGGACGGACAGGGGGATCAGCCTAGAGACACAGTCGGTGTGCGCAAGTGATCCATTCCTCCCCCATCGGGGGAGGAATACACGAGCCAACGACTTACCCGGCTGAACCGGCCTTGCCCTCCCGCGCCTTGCGCTGGGCTGCCGTCGCGCGCCGGGCCCAGGCCTTGTCGATCTGTTCGCGCAGGCGGTCGTCGTCGGCCACGGCATAGCGGACCAGCACGGCGGGCCAGCCATCGAAATGCGGAGTCTGAAAATAGGTCTGTGGCTCCGTCTCCATCAGCAGGGCCACGGTATCGCGATCCAGCGCCAGGGCCAGAGCCTCCGGGTCGGCATTGTCATTGACGATCCAGTGCCCCCGCACCCGCACGCACCGCCCGCCATGCAGGGTGGAGTCCTCCGCACCGGGCTGGCTCAGCGCATGGGCGAACATCTGGTCGCGGGTCATGGAGGTGTCCTCGGGGCGAGGTCGTTGGCGCCTGCAAGGTACAGCGCGAAGCGTTAGAAGGAAGCCGCTTGCCAATGTCCGGTTTTCGGCGGCAGTGCGATGTCCGCTTTCGACCCATAGCGGACATTAGCGAGTTGCGGCAGACTTACCGAATGGCGCTGAACGACTATCAAGGCGAGTATGTCACGGGGGGCACGTTCCTTTACGAAGGCACTTTGCCCATGCGCATCACCATCATCGCAAAGGACCACGACGCCTGTTACGCGCTGGGAGAGGCGGAGAACAGGCTTGAGCCAGGCGAAACACCTCGACCGCTTGGACCAGACGGCCTCCTTTATTATCAGAAGGGCGAACTCACGCCCCACCAAACGCTGGCGGAGGTGAAGGCGTGGATCGACGCTAAAGCCTACGGGCCTGTCAAATGGGACCCGCAGCCGGAAACATCGGCGCGCAAAACGACGGGGTCGAAAGGTCCTTGGGGCCAAATGCCATAAGGCTGTTCGTCCGCTTTCCACTCGCAGACGAGAGTCCGCATTCGACCCATAGCGGACGTTAGGCCCTCGGGTTAGCGTGGCCGCATGACCAAGGGCTGGAAGACCTACTGGGTTGCGGTCGGCGTAATCTCCGTCGTGCTATTTGCTTGGATATTGGTCAACGGGTGGTTCGAGCTTGTCCCGGCGTACAGTAAAGGCCACGGCCCCGATCCCGGCTCACAAGAGGCTCTACGCGGAGCCGCGCGCCGTCAGCAGGACACTCCATTCATTGCGGCTCTTGCTGCGGTCTACTGGTTTGCCTTCTCGGCAGTGATAGCTGGTATCGTCATCGGAGCGCGCAACGCGTTTCGCTGGCTCGGTGCGCAAAACAAGAACGTCCGCTAGTCACCCGAAGGCAAGGGTCGGCTTTCGACCCATTGCGGACATTTGACCCTGCTGCCACTTTCGATGGATGGCGGACAAATGGCTCTCGGAAATCGTGGTCGTAAATGAAAGCTCTGACGAGGCGTTGGCCGGTGATGTCAGCATCTTCCGCCACGCCGGTGATGCTTGCGCTCACCTGGAATACTGGTGGGTCCAAGACAAAGAAGGGTTCGCAATCACGGCTGCCGGGCACCGTATAGAGCTTGGTGTTGGATCGCAGCGAGAGGTCATCATCGCTGGCATGGAAGAAGTGCCCACTGGCTCCGACATGGTGCGATCATGGCTCCACAGCATCGCGAATGGTGTTCTGGAGGAAAGGACACGTAGGGCGGAAAAAGGGAAGTTGAGGCTCAGTCCCTCGGAGGCTCATGGCGATTTGCCTACGTCGCCTGAGGGACTGATCGCCTACATTTTCATGAAGTGATGTCCGCTTGCCACCCTCAGGCGACAGTCGGCTTCCGACCCGTTGGCGACCTCCCGAACGTCCGCTATTTGGGGCACATGTATGGACCCAAGCCTCTTGGTTACTGGACCGCCTCACGCTCGCAGGCCGCGTTCAAACACCTGACACCAGGAGCGCGTTACGAGGTAACTCAAGACTTCACCGACTACGATGCCAAGCTGCATCAGGTCGGTGAAACGTGGGCATTCCTCGGCCACACCTCCCTGCCCCACGACGATGGCTTGAGCTTGTTCGTCTCGTTAGACGGCCAGTCCGAATGGCACATCAGGCTGCAATGGCGCGACGATGAACAAGGCCGTTTGATAGACAGCTTGGCCGACTACATTCGGACCGTGAGCTAGCGTCCGCTAACCACCCATAGGCAACGGTCCGCTTTCGACCCATTGCGGACCCTAGAATGGTCGGTTTTGCGTCGCTTGAGCGGCTTGAGTTAGTTCTATCGCGATGTGCTCCAGCATCGCTACCCCCGTCGCGTCGTTGGCGATGAGACATGGGTCATCCCACTCGTTCTGAAAGGCCAGCTTCGCCTTGGCGAAGCTGTAGACAGTCATGAATGGGCTTGAGTCATTGACCGCCGGTTTGCCGTAGTGTCGTTCAAGTGCTGCTCGGACGCGCTCTATGTCGGACACTGAAAATTCCAGCGAGCAGCCGGATTCAGAATAGAGAAGAGATACGGCCATCCAGTGATGGTTGCTAAATCGCCTGCAAGACGCAAGCGACGTCCGCTAGCCACCCCTACGCGACTGTCTGCATTCCACCCATAGCGGACCTTCAGCGCGTCTGCTTGTGGCCTTGCCGCTGCCCGAACTGCCACAAAGCCAGCAACTCTCGTTCCCCATCCACCCAAAGAAAAAGGCCGGTGTTTCCACCGGCCCTCTTCACATCTTGATGTCGTCGCCGATCAGGCGGCGGTGGCTTGCTCGGCCAGCTTGGCCTTGACCTGACGCTTGATGCGCTGGGCGGCCATCGACAGTTGCTCGTCGCGGGCCTTGACGATGAAGGGGTCCAGGCCACCCTTGTAGTCCAGGGTGCGCAGGGCGGCGTTCGAGATCCGCAGGCTGAAGGTCTGGCCCAGGGCTTCCGAGGCGACCTTGACCGTCTTCAGCGACGGCAGGAAGCGGCGCTTGGTCTTGACGTTCGAGTGGCTCACGCTGTGGCCGACCATGGGGCCGATACCGGTGAGTTCGCAGCGACGCGACATGGGACTATCCTTGGGCAGAGGCGTCCACGAAGCGTATGGACGCATGAAATGATTGCGCGCAGGAACGGGGCTCCTGCGCGAGAGGGGGCCGTATAGAGGAGGGCACCCCGCCGCGTCAAGGGTTTGAAGCCCGTTCAGCCGCCGTTCAATTGCCACCCTGTATCCGCTTAATGATGAAACGCCCCTCTGTCGAAAGACCCGCCATGTCTCGCAAGCCCAGCCGTGTCTTCAGCCGCGTCCTGGCCACCGCCGCACCCGTGATCGCCGGGGCCCTGTTCCTGGCCGCGCCGGCGGCCGCGCCGATGGCCGGCCCCTCCTATCAGGCCGCCGCGACGGCCGCGCCACCGGTCCTGCCCGGCTACTGGGAATATACCACCAGCGCCCTGGGTCAGCGGGACACAGAGACGAAGTGCGTGCGCCCCAGCGAGATCAACCGATTCTTCGGCGGCCTGTCGACGCGCCACTATCAGTGCACCTATCCGGTGCGTCAGGTCGGCAACGGCAATGCTAGGTTTGAGGGCAACTGCGTCTCGCGCAGTGGCCGTCAGGCCCGCGTGCGCCTGAACGGCACCTATCAGGCCGAGCAGTTCAGCTTCCGCGGCGGGGCCTCGGTCAAGGCGGCGGGCATCTGGAGCCCCTTCATCCCGGCGACCATCACCGCCCGTCGCATCGCGGCGCAATGCCCGGCCAATGCCGAATATTTCTGACGGTCGGTATCACGGCATCCGGCGGTCGGCCGTGCGTTGATCGTCTGCCCGGTTCTGGGCCGCATCCATCTGACCCACGCTGGCGGCGCCGGAGCGTGCCATCTCCGACTCGGAACCCGGACGCAGAAGCGTGAAGGCCAGCAGGGCCAGCACGAGGCCCAGAAGGCCGATGACCACGATCCGCCCGATCCAGGGGTTGGGATAGTGCGGACTGGTCTTTTGCGCATTGGCCATGGACGGCTCCTTCGCCACATCAACGCGTGAGCAGGCCAAATCCGTGCCCTTGGCGCAAACAAAACTGCGTTCGTTCGCTGGCCGCCTGTTTTCGCTGGCGATTGTCGGGAAAATGAGCCCTGATCAGAGGCGCACCCGGCAGGACAACAAAGCCATGACCCGCAAGACCCCGCCCAAGAAGAGCGAAACCCTGGAAATCCGGCTACCGTTTTCGACCAAGGAACGGTTCATGGCGCGGTGCCGCCACGATGGCCGTTCGGCCAGCGAGGCGGTGCGAGGCTTTATCGAGGATCAGATCGAGGGTCGGACCCGGTCGATGCGCTTGCGGGCCTGGCAGTTTGCCGTGGCGGCAGCCGCCGGTCTGGCGCTGGGGGCTGTGGCGGCCCCGTCGCTGGCCAAGGCGTCGGGCCAGACGGCGTTCGAACAGCTGGATGCGAATGGGGATGGAGTGCTGACGCAGGTCGAGTACGCAGGCCGTTAGTCGTCCTTCTCCCCTTGCGGGAGAAGGTGGCAGCCGAAGGCTGACGGATGAGGAGTCGCACCGGTTTATCGGTGTCTGGCCGCTACGGCGCGGGATGCGGAAAGGTCAGTGCGACCCCTCATCCGACCTCGCTGCGCTCGGCCACCTTCTCCCGCAGGGGGAGAAGGATCAGTTCACACGTTTGAAAAACCGGTCTGTCTGCAGCCTGACCCAGGTCCAGGGCTTGAACAGGTTGGCCCCCGGTTCCCATGACGCCGCCACGACCTCGGCCCGGCCCAGGATGTTTTCCTCCGGTAGCAGGCCGACCCCCACATCCGCCGGCCAGCGGCTGTCCAGGGAGTTGTCGCGGTTGTCGCCCATCATGAAATACTGGCCTGCCGGCACGACATAGGGGCCGGTGTCGTCGCCGGGCTGGCCGGGGCCGCCGTCGTAGGTCAGGTGCTTCTTCTGGCCCGTGGTTTCGCGTACCAGGGCGACGGTCCGCTCGGGCGCATCGTGATCCTGAGCCAGTCCCAAGGGCGTCTGGCGCATTGGCTGGCCGTTGACGAAGACGGTCCCGCCCGTGACCTGCACCGTGTCGCCGGGCAGGCCGATCAACCGCTTGATCCAGACTTCGTTCGGGGCGCTGGGCCGCCGGAAGACGACGACATCGCCGCGTTTCGGCTCCCGCCCGAACAGTCGCCCGTCGGGCAGTGGCGGATTGAAGGGCAGCGACGCCCGGCTCCAGCCATAGGCGTATTTGGACACGACGATGTAGTCGCCGGTCACCAGCCCCGGCTCCATCGAGGAGGAGGGAATGGTGAAGGGCTGGAACAGCACGGTCTGGAAGGCCGTGGCCGCCACTAGCGCGACGGCCACGGTGCGAGCCAGGTCGATGGCTTCGTGCAGCGGGCCGGTGGGGGAGGGAGCTTGGGTCATGCCACCAGCAAGCCGGACTGTGGCGCGGGGGAAAGCGAAAGCTTGTCCGGACAGGGCAAAAACCTGTCCGGACAGAGCCCTCAAAGAAAAGGCCCGGTGTTTCCACCGGGCCTTTCCGTATCACTTGATCAAGCCTGATCAGCTCACGCCGCTTCAGCCTCGTCCGCGTCCTCGGCAGCGGCTTCAGCGGCGGCGATGACGGCCTTCTTGGCGCTGAGGGACTTGGCCAGCAGTTCGACGGCGGCGTCCTTGTCGATCTTGTTGGCGGCGGCGACTTCGCGGGCCATGCGGTCCAGAGCCGATTCATACAGCTGGCGCTCGGAATAGGACTGCTCCGGCTGGCTGTCGGCGCGGTGCAGGTCGCGGACCACCTCGGCGATGCAGACCAGATCACCCGAGTTGATCTTGGCTTCGTATTCCTGAGCGCGGCGCGACCACATGGTGCGCTTGATGCGGGCGCGGCCCTTCAGCGTAGTCAGGGCGCGGGTCACGACATCGTCGGCGGCAAGCGAGCGCAGGCCGGCCGTCTTGGCCTTCTTGGTGGGGACGCGCAGGGTCATCTTCTCGTGGTCGAAGGTCACGACATAGACCTCCAGCGACATGCCGGCGACTTCCTGGGTCTCGACCGCCGCGACCTTGCCGACGCCGTGCGCCGGATAGACGACCGCGTCGCCAACCTTGAATTCCAGACCACTCTTGCTCGTCATGTCATTCCTTTCACGGCGCAGGTGAAGGGCGAGACGTCGTCACGCAGTCGAAAGCACAGCAACCCCCGGCGGAGAACCTCCGAGGGCCAGTCATACAGTCGTCAAACGCGAAAACGGATCACCGAACCTCTGGCCGACTTCACCTTCGTGGGTGAAGTTCTGTCGCAAACGCGGGCGGCGCGAGAAAATCGCAGACCGCCCGTCCCAATAGGGTGAACCTATCACAAATCTGCGGAATTTCAAAACGTCCGGGGACGAAGCGTCGCCTTGGGGCACGCGGCGACCCCCAAGGGCGCGATTCTCAGGAACCCGTGCCCGGCTTGGGCGAGAAGTATTTCTCGAACTTGCCGGTCTCGCGCTCAAACTGCTCGCGGTCTTCCGGCGGCGTGCCCTTGACCGTGATATTGGGCCAGACCTTGGCGTATTCGGCATTGACCTGCAGCCACTTGCCGTCTGGCTCGTCTTCCGTATCGGGCACGATGGCGTCGACGGGGCATTCCGGCTCGCAGACGCCGCAGTCGATACATTCGTCGGGCGCGATGACCAGGAAGTTCTCGCCCTCATAGAAGCAGTCCACCGGACACACCTCGACGCAGTCCATGAACTTGCACTTCACGCAGGCGTCGGTGACGATATAGGTCATGGGCGGACGGGATCGGTCTGGCTGGAATGGCGGGACGGGTTGCGCAGATGACCCCGCAGACCGGAAGTGTCAACCGAACGAGACGGCGAATGCGGCGTTAAGCCCTTGCCAAGCGAAGTCCCGCCTCTATCTGTTACAGTTCTGATTGCAGTTTAGCCGTCGACAGGAGCCTCCTCATGAACCGTCTCGTCCGTTATTCCCTCGCCGGTGTCGCCGCCGCTGCCCTGATGACCTCCGGCGCGGTGATCGCCCGCACCCAGGCGACACAGGTCCCTGCCGAAGTCCGTGCCGGGACCTATGCGCTGGATTCCGCCCACGGCAAGATCACCTGGTCGGTCAACCACCTGGGCTTTTCGACCTACTACGGCCAGTTCGTAAACGTGCAGGCCGAGCTGAAGCTGGACCCGGCCAATCCGTCGGCCTCGACCCTGACGGCGACCATTCCCCTGACGGACGTGGATTCAAACTCCGACGGTCTGGACACGCATCTGCAGACGCCGGACTTCTTCGACACGGCCAACCATCCGAACGCGACCTTCGTGTCCCGCTCGATCACCATCGACAGCGATGATCCGACCGAGGCCGATGTCCTGGGCGACCTGACCATTCGCGGCGTCACGCGTCCCGTGACCATGGAAGTCGAGTTCAACCAGGCCGGTCCGTCGATGGGCAACACCTACAAGGTCGGCTTCGACGGCGAGGCGTCGATCAAACGCTCGGAGTTTGGTATCAACTATGCGCTGCCGGGCATTTCGGACGAGGTCGAGCTGCACATCGAAGGCGAGTTCGTCCTGCAGCAGTAGGCGATCAGTTCGCCTCGATCAGGGCATACAGGGCGCGGGCCTCTTCGGCCGGTCCGCGCCGCTCGCCCAGCCCCTCCACCGTCAGATCGATCAGCCGGGGTCCGACCATGAAGGTCAGGCCGTCGCCGACGTGGACGCAGCGGCTGGGCTTGTCCAGCCGGGTCTGACGCCCCGCATGGGTCAGTCGCACCACGCCCCTTTCGACCAGGGCAGCCGCCATCGACCGCGTCTTCACGAACCGCGCGCGCCACAGCCAGACATCGATGCGGCAGGTCGCTTCATTCGTCATGCAGGTGGGCTTTCGGGCTCGTCCCCCCGTGCGGCAACGTAGCTGGCCGAAAGCTGTCGATAGTAGCGCGAGTTGAAGGCCAGAACGGTCAGCAAAACCCCGATCAGGCCCGCGACCACGAAGACGAGGGCGATGGCGCGTGCCTGGCCGGTGCCGAACCAGCCGCCGATCAGTTCGGCACCCGTGCCATCGGTCATGAAGGGCGTCACCACGAACTGTGTCAGGGGCCCGATGAGGAAGGCTGTGACGGGCGAGGCCGCCTGTTCCACCGACTGGGCGAAGCCGAAGACCCGCCCCTGACGCTCGAACGGCACGACCTTCTGAAGCGTGGTGTGTTCGGCGGCCTCGGCCACGGGGCTGATGAAGAACCAGACGAAACAGCCGATGGCCAGAAGCCAGATCCACGGCTGAACGGTGAACAGAGCCGCGGATATCCAGGCCACCAGATTGACCAGCATCAAAGTGCGCAGCGGGTTCCGGCCCAGACCGTACCGCGACACCACCAGTCCCGACAGGATGAAGCCCGTCGAAACGACCGCCAGCATCACCCCCCAGGTCTGCACCGACATCAGGGACAGGGCATAGGCATCCAGCAGGGCCATGAAGACCCCGCCCAGGAAGTTGTTGAAGGTCGCGAACAGGATCAGGGCGAACAGGCCCGGCACCGCGCCGATGACCTTCAGCGTACCCGGCAGGTCGATTTTCGCTCGCGGCTTTTCGCCGTCATCATGGACCGGCGTCGGCTCGTCCAGCTTCATGAGCCAGAGGTGCAAGCCGACGGCCAGCGTCAGACCCAGGGCGAAGACCAGTGTCCCCGTCATCCCTGTCCAGGCAACCAGCAGGCCGCTGATGACCGAGGTGGTCAGAAAGCCGATACCCGTGACCATGCCCACCAGACCATTGGCCTTGTCGCGTCGATCCTCGGGGACCAAGGCCGTGACCAGGGTGGGAAGGGCGATGGAGCGGATGTTGCCGGCGATGACCCCCAGCATGACGACGCCGATCAGCACCCACAGCATGGGCCCCGACACATCGCGAAACTGCGAGGCCGGCGTGACCAGCAACACGGCCAGCGACACCGCATAGAAGGTCAGCGACGCCAGGCTGGAGCCCAGCATGACCTGCTTCTTGCGGTGGTGATCCACCAGACTGCCGAACCAGATGGCGAAGGCGGCGGTCAGGACCAGAAACACGCCAGCGATCATGCCGGTCGCGAACACCGATCGCGTTTCCAGAAAGACCCAGAAGGTCAGGGCGAACCACACCGTATAGTTGACTATATTGGCCACAGCATTGTTCGCCAGCACCTGATGAAACGGGCTCATTGCGCCCCGCTGCGTGGGCGACGACGGCGGCGTCGGTTCGGTGCAGGCTTGGCCGTCAGAGCCGAGAGGGCCGCGAAAGGAGAGTCCTTGATCTGACGGGCCTGGCCCTCTCCCGCGTCCGCCTGCTGTGCGCGGGTGGACTTCAAGGCGGCGAATAGGGCTTGCGATTGTTCTCGCGTCAGGCCGAGCGTGGTCAAATCGGTGTCCGGCACTGTCCCCTTGCCCTTGGCGCGCGCTTCGCCGAGCGCCTCCAGCGTCTCGATCGGCAAGGCCCAGCGCCCAGCGGCCCGCAGGCCGAAGGCCGACAGAAGGCGAGGCGAGGGGGAGGGGTCGGGCAGCAGCGTCAGGGTCGCTTGAACCGGGCGGAACGGCTCCCGCGCCACGAACGCCTGCGCCACCGCGCGGGGGCGATCCTTCAGCAAGGCGGGCATCCAGACGGAGTGCGCTCCCACCCGGATCCCAAACGTCTTCAGCGTGCGGCGCTCGACCTGGCTGAGCGCCGACAGGTCACGCTCGACGTCGCGGCGGTCCAGAATGCCGCCGGTTTCCAGCAGGCGGAACGCTAGCCCGCGCGGCAGACCCTTCAGCGCGCCGGTCTCGACGGCGGTTCTGAGCCTGCGCAGGGGTCGTAGCGCCCGACCCGCCTCGGCTGCCAGCCAGGCCTCCAGCCGGCGCTGGGCCCGCTCGCGGGCCGCGATCGGACCCAGCTCGCCCAGCAGCCTGACCTTGGGTGCAAACCAGTCGCCGCCCGCAACCTGACCGGCCTGGGCGCCGCGCCACAGGACCGCGCCGTCGGGCAGGACCGCAAAGGCGTCCTCCGTGTCGGCGGCGAGACGACCGAGCCGCCGCGCGATTTCGGGCGTCACGGCCTGGCGGGCGGCATGGCGCAGGGCGCGATCTTCCAGAGCGCCGCCACCCTTTTCGATCTGGAAATGGATGCCGTTCAGCTGACCGACGGCATGCCCCTCGACGACGACGGCTCCATCGCCGGCGACATCGGCGACGGTGTCCTCGGTCACGTTCAGGGCTCGCATCAGGGCCGTGGTGCGACGGTCCACGAACCGCGCGGTCAGCCGCTCGTGCAGCACGTCGCTGAGCCGCTCCTCCAGTGCCTTCGTCTTGTCGCGCCAACCCTGCGCCTGATCCAGCCAGTCGGGACGATTGGCGATGTAGGACAGCGTCCGCACCCCGCTGAGACGCGCCGACAGCTGGTCGATCTGGCCGTCGTCGCGGTCCAGTTCGGCGAAGCGCGGCGCGATCCAGTCCTGGCTCAGACGCCCGTGCCGCCCGGTCAGGGCCTGGAAGATTTCCTTCGATAGCCGCGCATGCTCGTCCAGCGTCGTCTTCTGGAAGTCGGGCAGCTGGCACGCCTCCCACAGGCGCATGATGGCCCCGCGCGAGCGGCTGATGCGGGCCACATCCTCATCCTTGATCGCGCGCCGCAAGAGGGTCTCGTCCAGCGCCGGCTGGGTCAGGTTCAGCCCCCGAAAGCCGGAGCTCACCGTCAGCGACCGCAGCAGATCGGGCAGGGTGTCGAAGTCCAGCCGCGCATTGCGCCATTCGGCCGCCTCGACCGGATCGAAACGATGCTCGACGACCTGTTCGACGATGTCCTGATCCAGCTCGGTCGCCTCGGCGGTGACGCCGAAGGTGCCGTCGCGAAGGTGCCGTCCGGCCCGGCCCGCGATCTGGCCGATCTCATGCGCATGCAGCCAGCGGGTGCGCCGCCCGTCGAACTTCCTCAGGCCCGCGAAGGCGACATGGTCCACGTCCATGTTCAGCCCCATGCCGATGGCGTCGGTGGCGACCAGAAAGTCCACCTCGCCCGACTGGAACAGCTCGACCTGGGCGTTGCGGGTTCGAGGCGACAGGCTGCCCATGACCACGGCCGCGCCCCCCCTCTGGCGCCGGATCAGCTCGGCGATGGCATAAACCTGGTCTGTGGAGAAGGCGACGATGGCGCTGCGCGGTGGCAGCCGGGTCAGCTTCTTGGAGCCCGCATAGGTCAGGGTCGACAACCGCTCGCGCGTGACGATCTCCACATCCGGGATCAGCGAGCGGATCAGGGGGGCCATGGTGCCGGCGCCTAGGAACATGGTCTCGAACCGCCCGCGCGCATGCAGCAGCCGCTGGGTGAAGACGTGGCCCCGCTCCGGGTCCGCGACCAGCTGGATCTCGTCGATGGCCAGGAACTCGACCTGGCGCTCCAGGGGCATGGCCTCGACCGTGCAGACGAAGAACTGCGCCCGGGGCGGGACGATCTTTTCCTCGCCGGTGACCAGAGCCACTGACGACACCCCGCGTCGCTTGACGATCCGGTCGTAGATCTCGCGCGCCAGTAGCCGCAGCGGCAAGCCGATCATGCCCGAGGCATGGCCCAGCATCCGCTCGACCGCCAGATGGGTCTTGCCGGTATTGGTGGGCCCCAGGACCGCGACGACGCGGGAAGGAGCCTGGCCGGTCGAACGGTCGCTCATGATATCGATAAGGTGGCGACTTGTTCGCCGTTCCTCAAGCGAGGCCTTGTCGCCGCGACAATCCCGCCCGTGCCGCCAGATAGACCAGCAGGCCGATCGGACCCGCCATCAGCGTCAGGAACAGCACCGGCACCATGGCCCAGTGTGGCACGCCGCGCTTGCCCGCATCTTCCACGGCCCAGGCCCCGACCCACAGATCGAACGCCAGATAGTGGACCCAGCCGACCAGCACCGCCTCGGGCCGGGAAAACAGGGCTGTGACCCCTGCCAGCGTGGTGAACCCGCCACCCTCACTCATACCGCCACCCACGATCGAGCCGATCAGCAGCCCCGCATAGGTCAGGGCCAGCGCCACCCCGATCACGCGGGCCGCAAGCACCAGCCGATCCCGGGCCAACGGCGCAAAAGCCAGGGCGATCCAGCCAAGAAGTGCGATCAGATTGGCGATGTCGAACAGGCGATCGGCGGTCATGGCGGCGGGTCTCCTCGCACCGATTAATGCGCGTAAACGCCTTGGAGGAACAGGGCCGAAACGAATCAGGACCGAATCAGTGACACCGCCCGATTCGGGTTTTGTTCTCCACAAGATATTGTATCTTAACGACGATTAACCACAATCGCATTTCCGCAGCGTCCAGGTAGAGCGGGGCTTCCGCTCGGGCGACTTTGGTTTTGATCGCCTGCCCGCTTCCCCCGCACCGCTTCTGACGCTAGTTCACGCTCGCGTGGTCCCGTAGCTCAGCCGGATAGAGCAAGGCTTTCCTAAAGCAGAGGTCGGGGGTTCGAGTCCCTCCGGGATCGCCACCTCATCCTCCCAACCTTTCACGACTCGGCCTTGAGCGGCCGATCCTCCAGCCATGGCGCTACAAGCGTCCTCACATCGACGCGGGCTTTCAGACGGGCGGCCAGAAGGGCGGTGCCGCTGATCTTGCGCTGGGCGAACAGGACACCGGTGGGCGGCAGATGCCAGGCGCGGGTGTCGGCAGCGATCTCCATGCCTTGATCGCGCAGGGCGGCGACAAAGCGGCGGTCGCTGAAGTCGAACAGGCCGGGGCGGTTCATCTCGCCCAGGATGACGTCGATCATCCGGTCCACGCCCTCGGCATGGTGGTTCACCACGCCCGAGCCGAGAAAACCCGCCGCCAGTGCCGCCTCGCGCACGGCATCGCGGTCGCCCGCCATACCGGCCCTCAGAAGGGCGCGATAGCCTTCTGACGTGGCCGCATCGACCGGTCGGGCCGCGCCGAAGTCTAGCAGGACCAGCCGCCCCGTCGCGGGCTGGATGCGATAGTTGGCGAAGTTGGGATCGGTCTGCATGACCCCGAACTCGAACAGTTCACGCAGCACCAGCCGCATCAGGGTCTGCATCGCCGCATCGCGGTCGGCCTGGGGCGCGGTCTCCAGCGTCTCGATAGGGCGACCGTCCAGCCAGGTCATGGCTAGGATGCAGGAGGTGGTCAGGTCCGGGTCCAGGGTGGGCACCACGACCTCGGGCATGTCGGCCAGCAGGCGACCGAACAGGCTCATCTGCTCGCCCTCGCGCTGATAGTCGGCCTCCTCGGCCAGTTGCAGCTTGGCCTCGGCCAGCAGGGGCGCGATGTCCAGGCCGCGCGGCAGGGCCCCGGACATCTTCAGCAGGGTGGCGACATTGTCGACATCGGCGTCGATACTGTCCCGAACGCCCGGATACTGGACCTTGATCGCCAGCGCGCGACCGTCGCGGGCGACTGCCCGGTGCACCTGACCGATGGAGGCGGCGGCGACGGGGCTGAGGTCGAAATGGGTGAACCGCTTGCGCCAGTCCGGGCCCCACTCCTGGACCAGCACCTTCAGCAGCTGGGCCGGGGGCATGTGATGGCCATTGTCGCGCAGGCGCGCCATGATCTGGGTCAGCTCGGCCGGCAGGATGTCCCCGGCATCCATCGATATGATCTGGCCCAGCTTCATCGCCGCGCCGCGCAGGTGCGACAGCCGGTCGGCGATCCGACCGACATTGGCAGGCGTCAGCAGCATGTCGCGCAGCTGCGGCCGCTCGCCGTCCGCCAGCCGCCGCGCCCCTTCGGCCAGCATGCCGCCCGCCACGGACCCGGCGAGCCGCCCGAACTGTCCCAGCCGGGATATCCGCCCGCGCGGGATGTTGCGGGCGCGTGCCCGGTCATCGTCGCTTGTCATGGCCTCACCACCCTTGTGTGCCCGGTCCACCCTTGAACGGCCCCGCCAGGCGCGAGGTGATCCAGCCGCCGTAGAAGTCGCCAGCCTGAGGCGTGACGATCTCGCCATCCACGCTGCAATGGTCGAAGGGTGCGGCGTAGAAGGCGATGTGATCGCGCAGAGCCTGGAACGTCGGCGTCGGATCAGGATAGCTCCAGCCGACCCGATGCAAGACCTTGTCGTCGATCACGACATCCCAATACAGCGCCGCTCCCTTCCATTCGCAGAAGGACCCGCCGCCAGCGGGCCTCAGCACGCCGGGCGCGATGTCACGTTGCGGGATGTAGTAGGTGGGTGGATGGCTGGTTTCCAGGGTGCGGACGGCGTTTCGCGTATCGGCCACCAGTCGCCCGCCATGGCGGATGACGATGTGGGCCGCTGTCGGCTCGGCCACCGCCGGGCGGGGGTAGGCCCAGACGCTCTCCTGGCCGGCGAGCGGCTCATCGGGCTGTGGTCTCATGAACGTCGATCCCGGCTGGCGACCAGACGCTGGAGACGGGGCCGCAGTCTCAAAAAGCCTCGATACAGGCGCTCAAGTGCCCAAAGAATCAGGGGCGCGCGTGCGGCGATACCCAGCGGACGCAGGACGGGAATGGCCCGCCACATGGCCGCGAACGCGGCCGCTCCGGACAGAAGCTGCCCATTCTCGCTGGCGTGGAACCGCGCCAGCAAGGCTGCCCGGTCGGTTGGGCAGTTGGCGGTCTGGTCATGAACCAGGTCGATGAACTGGATAGTGCCCCGGCGATCAAGACGCCGCATCAACGCGATTTCCCGTCGGCAGAGCGGGCAGGCACCATCGTACCAGACAAGCAGTTCTGTCATGGCTGACATATGGGGCTGGCCCCTGCGCAGTCAGCCCGCCGCGACATCACGCCTCCTGGGCCCACAGCCGGCGGTATTCGCCGTCCGGATCGTGCATCTGGGCCTGATACTCCGGGTCGAACCGGCGGCCCTGGCGTGGGTCGGTACCGCGCCCGGCGATGTAGAGCCAGTTCCCCTGATTGCTGCAGACGTCATAGTCGATCAGCTGCGCCTCGAACCAGGCCGCCCCCGCCCGCCAGTCACACGCCAGGTCATGGATCAGATAGCTGGCCGCGATCTGGCGCATGCGATTGGACAGATAGCCCGAGGCCGCCAGTTCGCGCATGCCGGCATCGACGAAGGGCTGCCCGGTCTGGCCACTGCACCAGGCGGCGAAGGCCTCGGCGTCATGTGAAGGATAGGGCAGGGTGCTGAGACCGTTATGCCGGAACAGGCGGCGGCCATGTTTGAGAGACGAAAACCGGAAGTAGTCGCGCCACAGCAGCTCGAAGACGATCCAGCGGGAGCCGTCGCTGACGCCGAAGCGGTCTTCGTGTTTCAGGAGGGCCTCGTGAACCGTGCGCGGTGACATCGCGCCAGTGGCCAGCCAGGGCGACAGCTTGGTCGAATAGTCCCTCCCCGAAAGGCCGTTGCGCGTCGTCTTGTAGCTGCGCGGCAAAGGGCCTGAAAAGTAGCGCTCGACATGGGCCAGGGCCGCAGCCTCCGATCCGTTGAAGCGGGCGTCGTCGTAGGGGAAGGATGTGCGCGCGTCGGGGCGGGCGGTCTGCTCGACGACCGCGTCGCGGGCCACTTCTGTCTGTGGCAGGGGCGGGACGACGTCGGGTGCAGGGATGGCCGCGTGAGGCCGGACATCGGCCTTCTCGACCGCCTGGCGGAAGGGCGTGAAGATGTCCGGCAGTCTGGCGATGTCGAACGGCAGGTCGGCGGGGTCAAGCAGGCTGGACTGCCAACTGTCCTCGATGTGCAAGCCAGCTGCCCGCAGAGCCTCGACCTGATCGATCTCTTCGGGCGCGGCGATGTGTTCGCACAATACGGTGTCGGCTCCGCACGTCTTGGCTAAGACCGAGAGCTTGTCGGTCGGATTGCCCTTCAAGATGAGCAGATCCGAGCCGCGCGCCTGAAGGGCTGATCGGAGCCCAGCTAGCGCCTGGTCGCGGAAGCGACGTCGATGTTCGCCCCAGCGCAGGAAGCCCCATCGTGTCAGGGCCTGCGCCTCGTGGTCCAAGACATAGACCGGGACGAGGGTCCGTGATCGCGCGCAGGCGTCGCTGAATGCGGGATTGTCGGTCAGGCGCAGGTCGTTGCGGAACCAGTACAGGGCACAGTCGATCAACATGCCGCCCGGCTCTCTGACGCCCGCAGCCCCTATTTCCATTTCGACCCGTCGCCGTGCTTGCCGATACTGGCCCATTCGGGCGGGGCGGCCTTGTGGACGTACTGCTCGGAGACCATCCAGCCCTTGATGGGCCTCAGGACCGCCAGACAGGCGAGGACCAAGAGCGGCATGGTCACGACCAGATGCACCCAGATCGGCGGCTGGACCGTGAATTCGAACCACATGAACAGGCCCAGACCCACTGTCCCGACGCCGGTCATGCCGAAAAAGGCCGGGCCGTCGGCGGGGTCGGCAAAGCTGTAGTCCAGGCCACACTCCGGGCAGGCGTCCCTGATCTTGAGATAGCCCCGCAGCAACGGCCCCTTGCCGCAGCGCGGGCACCGGCAGCGCAGGCCGGTCGAAAGGGTGCTGAGGCGGGGATAGACAGGATCGGTCATGGCAGGGATGTCGGCCTCTGGTGGCGCGAGGGCAAGCGGCACCTTTGTCGCGGCGACCGGTGGTCACCGATCGTTAACTGCGTTGAAAGGCCGAGGCGGTAACCGTGCGCGTACATGTCCGGGGCCTCCGTCAGCAAGCGCGTCCTTCGCACCACCGTGGCCGCTGCCGCGGCGGGCGCGGTCGCGTTCTCGCCGCTGGCTTCCCTGGCACAGGAAGGGTCAGCGGCGCTGGACCCCGTCACCATCCGCATCGGGGCCAACAGCGAATTCACACGGGTCGAGTTCGCCGGCGTCATCGGTTCGCGCTCCCGCGTGCGACGCGAGGGCCGCAACATCATCGTGCGGATCGGCACGACCGCTGCCCCGGACGTCTCACGCCTGAAGGTCGATCCGCCGCCCGGCGTCGAAAAGGTCGAGACCCGCGCCGTGACCGGCGGTACCGAACTGGTCCTGACCCTGGCGGAGGGCGGCGACGCGCGCTCGGGTAGCGCGGACGGGGCGGTCTATCTGAACCTGTATGCCCAGGCCGCCGAGGCTCCGGCCCCCGCCGCCGGTAGCGCCGCCGCCACCGTGCCGGTGACGACCCGCGCCGAGGCCGGGCGTGTCACCCTTGATTTCGGATGGACGACGCCGGTCGGTGCTGCCGTCTTCCGTAGGGGCGAGGCGGTCTGGATCGTCTTCGACAGCCGCGCCCGTCTGGACATGGCAGGGGCCAAGGCCTTGGGACCGGCCACCGAGGCCAAGTGGACGGCCGGGGCCGACCATGTCGCGGTGCGTATCGCTGCGCCCCAGGCGCTGGCGGTTTCCGCCGTCGCGGACGGAACGACCTGGCGCGTCACCATCGGCGGCTCCCCCACGGCCGTCGAGGGCGTGCAGATCGCGCGCGACGATACAGGCGACGCAGCCCTGGTCGCCCGCATGGCCGGGGCGACCAAGGCGGTCTGGCTGACCGATCCCGTCGCGGGCGACCGGTTCGCCGCCGTTACGGCGCTGGCCCCCGGCAAGGGGTTCGGCGCGCGGCGCAAGACGATGGACCTGGCCCTGCTACCGACGGCGCATGGCCTGGCGGTCGAAACCACGGCCCCCGATCTGGCCATCCTGGCTGAGGGCGATCTGGTGACCCTCAGCCGCCCCGGCGGCCTGATCCTGTCGCCGCCGTCGGCCGAGCTGGAAACCGGCGTGGCTCAGGCAGATGCGCCGCAGCGTGCGCAACATCCCGGCCTGATCCTCGCTCAATGGGCCGATGCGGGTGAAGGCGGCTTTTCCGCACGCTACCGGGCCCTTCAGGATGCCGCCGCGCTGGAAGCCCAGACCGCAGGCGACGATCCCCGGGCCCCGGCCGAGGCACGGTTCGCCTTCGCCCGGTTCCTGATCGGCTCGGGGCTGAGCTATGAGGCGATCGGCGTCCTGAACGCCATCGTGGCCAAACAGCCGAACATGATCGGCGAGCCGGAACTGCGCGGCCTGCGCGGTGCCGCCCGCGCCTCCATCGGCCGGATGGAGGAGGCCCAGGGCGACTTCGCCTCTGCCGCCGTGGCGGGCGACCCTGCGTCCTCGGTCTGGCGCGGCTATATCGCCTCGACCCAGGGAGATTACACCACCGCGCGTCAGGCCTTCACCGCGGGGGCCTCGGCCATCGACCAGTTCCCGGCCGAGTGGCGCGCGCGCTTCGGGGTGGCCCATGCACTGGCCGCGCTGGAGACGGGCGATCTGGACGCGACCCGCGCGCTTCTGGCCTATGCCTTCAGCCAGGAAGCGCCCGCCGCCGACGAACTGGCCGCGCGTCTGGTTCAGGCCAAGCTGTTCGAAATTGATGGCCAGTCGGACAAGGCCCTGGCCGTCTATACCGCCGTCGGTCGCGCGCCGATGGACGCCATCGCCGTGCCCGCCAAGCTGGGGGCGGTGCGCCTGTCGATGGCCAAGGGCACGCTGACGCCCGCCGCAGCGGCCGCCCAGATGGAGAGCCTGCGCTGGCGCTGGCGCGGCGATGCGACCGAGCTGGCTGTCATCCGTCAGCTGGGTCAGCTCTATCTGTCGCAGGGTCTGTACCGCGAGGCGCTGACGGCGCTGAAGGCGGCAGGGCCGCGCATGGCGCGCCTGCCGGGGGCACCCGAAATCCAGGCCGATCTGAACAACGCCTTCCGCGCCCTGTTCCTGGAGGGCGGTGCCGACGGGCTGCAGCCGATCCAGGCGCTGGGCCTGTTCTACGATTTCCGTGAACTGACGCCGATCGGGGCCGATGGCGACGAGATGGTGCGCCGCCTGGCCCGCCGTCTGGTAGACGTCGACCTGCTGCCGCAGGCGGCGGAGCTGCTGAAGTATCAGGTCGAGAACCGGCTGGAGGGCGTGGCCAAGGCCCAGGTCGCGACCGATCTCGCCACCGTCTATCTGATGGACCGTCAGGCCGAGGCGGCCTTGCAGGCCCTGTGGTCGTCGCGCTCTACGCTTCTGCCGACAGCGATGAACGCCGAGCGCCGCGCACTGGAGGCTCGCGCCCTGACGCAGCTGGGCCGTTATGACCATGCGCTGGAAATCCTGGGCAGCGACAACGGTCCGGAAGCGCGGGCGGTCAAGGCCGAAATCCTCTGGAAACAGCAGCAGTGGCCCCAGGCCGCGGCCCTTTACGAGGCCGGGCTGGGCGAGCGCTACAAGGCGGGCGGGGCCCTGACGGCGGACGAGGAGGCGCGTCTGCTGCGCGCCGGGATCGGCTATTCGCTGGGTCGCGACGCGGCGTCGCTGAACCGCCTGTCGCGCAACTATCGCCCCTATGTGGCGGGGGCCCGCAACAAGCCGGCCCTGTCGATCGCGCTGGATGGTCTGGACGGGACGGATGGCGAGACGTCGGCCGCCGACTTCGCCGGACTGGCGACGTCCGCCGATACCTTTGCCGGCTGGGTCACGGCCATGAAGACCGAGCTCCGAACGAAAACGGGCGGCGGCCCTGCGGCCCCCGCCCGTTCGTAATCACCGTATTCCGCTCATCCCGGCGAATGCCGGGACCCAGATGGAAAACTCCGGATCATGATGCAGTGGGCGTTGGGGGTTGAACCCATCGGCCCGCGCTCGTGATCTTGGCCCCGGCATTCGCCGGGGTGAGCGGTTGAAAATGGGTCTTACTTGTTGACCGCATCCTTCAGCGGCTTGGACACGCGGAAGCGCACGGCCTTGGAGGCGGCGATCTTGATGGTCGCGCCCGTGGCGGGGTTGCGGCCTTCGCGAGCGGCGCGGGCGGCGGTGTCGAAAACGCCCAGGTTCGAAATGCGGACATCGCCACCGGCGGTCAGCGAGGCATGGATGTTCTTGACGATGGCTTCCAGCACGCGGCCGGCATCGGCTTGGCTGACACCCGCGTCCTTGGCGACGGCGGAGATGAGTTCGGCTTGAGTAGTCATAAGGGTCGTTTCCCGATGTAAGCTCGCTCCGATTCCGGAGCGATGACCGGGGGATGAGGGCGACTTTTTTCCGACAATGCAAGCGTCATCGCCGCTGTAGTGCCCGCAGGGTGGGGATTTATCCCGCGCCGGACGCCCTCTGGAAGCTCTCGACCAGGCTTCCGCAGACCAGTCTCCAGCCGTCCACCAGCACGAAAAAGATCAGCTTGAAAGGCAGGGAGATCACCACCGGCGGCAGCATCATCATGCCCATGGACATGAGTACGCTGGCGACCACCAGATCGATCACAAGGAACGGAACGAAAAGGAGAAATCCGATCGTGAAGGCGGTCTTCAGCTCACTGATCATGAAGGCAGGCGTGACCACCCGCAGAGGCAGTTCGGCAGGCGGTGTGGAGGCCTCCACGGCCGACAGCCGGGTGAACAGCGACAGGTCGTCCGGGTCCACCTGAGAGAGCATGAAAGTCTTCACAGGTTCGGCCGCCGCATCGAAGGCCTGCGGCAGCTCCATCTGCTGATCCATCAGGGGTCGGATGCCCGAATCATAGGCGTCCTGCCACGTCGGGGCCATGACGACGGCACTCAGGAACAGCGCCAGGGACACGATCACGGCATTGGGCGGCGACTGCTGCATGCCCAGCGCCGTCCTCAGAAGGGACAGCACAACGACGATCCGCACGAAGCTGGTGGTCATGATCACAATCGACGGAGCCAGCGACAGCACGGTCATCAGGCCGACCAGTTGCACCACCCGCTCGGTCAGACCCGCGCCTGTGCCCAGATCGACATTGATCGCCGCGCCGCCCGAGGCGACGTCTTGCGCAAACGCCCCCAGCGGCCACAGCATGCACAACAGGGTCGCGATCAGCGACAGCTTGGCCGCCTTGGCCAGCTCGGCGCGGGTCGGGACGACAAAGAGGCCGGATAGTTTCACTGGTCCGATCCCCGGGGCTCGATCAGTTCGCGCCCTTCGCCCAGCACCAGCAGGCGTTCCTCGTTGTCGATCCGCACCAGGACCAGCCGCCGCGCGGGATCCAGCACCAGGGTCTCGACGATCTGCATGCGGCGCGGCCCGCGATCGGCGCTCAGCCGGGCCAGCAACTGCGGCGCATAGCGGCGTGCGGCCCAGGCGGCCAGGCCGATGATGCCCAGGGTGAAGGCCAGGGCGAACAGTGCCCGCAACAGATCGAGGAAATTCATGCGCCGCCGGTCCCGCCGGCATCGGTCGTCCGGCCCGCCAGATGTCGGCCATCGTGGTTAACGGCGCGTATAGATAACGTCCCATTAACCATGCACGCGGCATTTTCTGCCCATCTTCAGGGGCGATCCGCGCCCGGAGGGATGTCCGTGGGCCTCACCGACCTGCCACTGCTGAGCCAGATCAAGGGCCGCCTGTCCTGGCTGGACGAGCGCCAGCGGGTCGTCGCCCAGAACGTCGCCAACTCCGACACTCCCGGCTATGTCGCCCGCGACCTGCAACAGCCGACGGATTTTGCAGCCGCCATGGCGCGAGGCCAGGGGGTGCAGATGATGCGCACCAGCGCCATGCATATCGCGCCCCAAGGGCAGGTCGCGCGTTTCGAAAGCAAGGCCGCGCCCGATTCAGAGACCACGCTGGATGGCAACTCGGTCGTGGTCGAGGAGCAGATGCTCAAGATGGCCGAGAGCCGCATGGCCTATGATGCCGCCATCGGCTTCTACCAGAAATCCATGCAGATGCTGCGGATGGCCGCGCGCAAGCCCGGCGCGGCCTAGGGCCAGGAGACTGATCGATGACCGACGCCGTACCGCCCAGAAACAGCGCCATGGCCGTGGCCGCCAGCGCCCTGAAAGCTCAGCAGTCGCGCATGCGGGTGATCGCCGAGAACATCGCCAACGCCCAGTCCACGGCCCCGACCGCGGGCGGCCAACCCTACAGGCGTCAGGTGCCGGTCTTTCAGGCGCGAGAGATCGACGGCGCGACCGGCGTCACCCTGGCCGAGGTCCGGCCCGACATGGGCGACTTTCGCAGCGAATACGATCCGTCCCATCCGGCCGCCAATGCCGAGGGCTATGTCCTGCGCCCCAACGTCGACACCCTGGTCGAGGCGATGGACATGCGCGAGGCCCAGCGCGCCTACGAGGCCAATCTGAACGTCATCGAGACGGCGCGGTCGATGGAGACCCGCACCCTCGACCTGCTCAAGCGATAGGATCTAGGCCATGAATCCGATGATGGCGGCCAAGGCCTATGCCTCGATCCAGGGCGGGGCCATGCCCACCGCCCCGGTCCAAGGGCCGGCGCAGTCCGGCTTTGCCGAAATGCTGACCAGCGTCATGGGCGACATGACCCAGACGTCAAAGGCCGCCGAAACCCAGATGGCCGCCTCGGTCCAGGGCCAGGGCAGCCTGATCGACGTCGTGACCGCCGTCTCGTCGGCCGAGGCGTCGCTGGAAACCGTCATGGCGGTGCGGGATCAGGTGATCCAGGCCTATCAGGAAATCATGCGGATGCCGATCTAATCGGCGTCTGCCTTACGCGCCGAGGATCCAGCCTTCTTCCTGCTCGACCTGGGCGATGAGAGCCTCGGACGCGTCCTTGGGCGGGGCGAAGGCCTTTTCCAGATCACCCGCCTCGTCAAGCTTGGCGAAGTGTTCGGCGGTGACGCGGACCTGCGCCTGATCCTTGAACTCGCCGGGGTTGGGCGTCGCGTCCCACATCGACGGATAGACCTCGACCACCAGAGCCGACAGCGGCTCGACGTCGTCGGTGCCCAAGGCGCGCCAGCCGGTGCCGAACGGCCAGACGGCGCCTGATGGGCCCAGCTTCTCCAGCAGACGGCGCACGGCCGGGATGCCGACCAGGGTCTGCCCGCCGACAGCGCCGGCTCCGTGCATCTGCCAGTTCGACTTGGGTTGCAAACGACCCTTGCGGATCGCCTCCTCGGTCGCGCGAAATTCGGGGATGTCGGCCCCGGCCCCTGCAGGCGGCTTGGTCGTGGTCAGCCAGCGCTGGGCCTGTTTGGCGGGTGTCCCCCAGAAGGGCCAGGCTTCGTCCGTCATCAGGCGGTTCATCTTGGCCGCGACCTGATAGCGGTTGTTGGTGTTGTCGGCCTTGTCGACGATGTTGCTGGACAGGAATTTCCACAGCGCGGACCAGGCCGGGGTGTCCTTCAGGCCCAGTCGCGCCGCCGTGCCCGCCGGATAGCCCAGCGAGAAATCGAAGCCGACCAGAACCCGGTCGCCGCGCTTCCTGTGGTCGGCCAGCAGCGAGGCCAGCAGGGCCTCCCCCTCGGCGCGCGTGGCGACGTTGTGGGTCTCGGAATACAGGCGGAAACGCACGTCGCGCTTGGCCACCCCGATCCACACGGAGTTTTCGCCCAGCTTCTTGCCCTCGGCGGCAGTCCAGTCAGCAATGATATAGGCGTCGAACAGGCGGGCCACTGCGGGCTCCTAAAAGGCTGGGCGTAAACAGGATGCGGGCTTCTAGCCCATTTTGGCGCGGGGGCTAATCGTCCGACGGGCAAAAAAGTGTTTCGGCGTTCGTTCAGACCGCAGGCGCGCCGCGCAACTGGATCAAGGGGATGATGATGTCCTCCTCGTCATCCAGATGACGCCGCAGGGGGCGGGTCGCGCCTGCGATCCGGTCGCCGAGGCGATGGGCATGATCGGCGGCGTCGAGGGCCTTGCCGGCCAAAGCCTGGTGGAAGGCCATGCCGTCGCGGAACATGGCCTCCAGCGTTTTGTGGACAGCGTCATGGTCGCGGTCCAGCAGGTCGATGCCGCGATCGATCCGGGGCTCCATCGCGCGCAGGGCCGGAAAATAGTGGCCGCTCTCGACGCGGTGGTGGCCGTCCAGATGCTGCAGGAAGCCTTGCAGGGCGGGGATCAGCTGACGGTGCAGGGCGACCAGGTCGCCGTCTGACCGCCACCGGTCGACCAGATTGATCATGTGTCGCTGATGGTCGCGAAAGCCGTCGTGCATCTGAAGCCAGAAGGCGGCGGTCTGATCCAGTTCGCTGCGCACCCAGCGATCGCGCGGAAAGCCTTCGAGCAGATAGCGCATCTCGGACGGCAAGCCGTTGCGCGAGCCGAGAGCCAGCGCGTCGTAGGTGTGATCAGACAACGGCGGTCGTGGTCTTGATGAAGCCGCCGCCCAACAGGCGGTCGGGATCGGCGGGGTCGTACAGGGCACAGGCCTGGCCCGGCGCGACGCCTTCCTCGCCCTGGTCGAAGCTTACGGCCACCACGCCGTCCGTCATGGACAGGCGAGCAGGCGACGGCGGGCGGGTCGAGCGCACGCGGGCCAGGACAGGCGCACGGGCTTTGGCGGCATCTTGCATCGTGGCCTCGTCACCCAGCCAGTTGGTTTCGTCCAGCGTCAGGGACGCGGTCAGCAGGGCCTCGCGCGGGCCGACGATAACGTGACGTTTGGCGGGATCCAGCCGCGTCACGAACAAAGGTTCGCCCACTGCAACGTTCAGGCCGCGCCGCTGGCCGATGGTATAGTCGGTGATGCCCGCGTGGCTACCCAGAACGCGGCCATCCATGTGCACGATCTCGCCTGCCTCACGCCCCTGTGGGCGCAGCTTGTCGATCAGGGTGCGATAATCGCCGTTGGGCACGAAACAGATGTCCTGGCTGTCCGGCTTGGCCGCAATGCGCAGGCCCAGCGCCGCCGCCACGCCGCGCACCTGAGGCTTCTCCAGATCGGCCAGCGGGAACCTCAGATAGTCCAGCTGATCCCGCGTTGTGGCGAACAGGAAATAGGACTGGTCGCGGCTGTGATCGACGGCCTTGCGCATCTGGGCGCGGCCACCCGCAACGGATCGCCGGACGTAATGGCCCGTCGCCATCGCCTCGGCCCCGAGGTCGCGGGCGACGTCAAGCAGATCGCGGAACTTGACGGTCTGGTTGCAGCGGATGCACGGCACGGGCGTCTGGCCAGCCAGATAGCTGTCGGCGAACTGATCGATCACCGCGTCGCGGAACTTGGATTCATAGTCGAGGACGTAGTGGGGGATACCCAGCATCTCGGCGGCCAAGCGGGCGTCGTGAATGTCCTGCCCGGCACAACAGGCCCCCTTCTTCTTCAGGGCCGCGCCATGGTCATAGAGCTGCAGGGTGACGCCGACGACGTCATAGCCTGCCTTGTGCAGCAGGGCTGCCACCACAGTAGAGTCCACCCCGCCGGACATGGCCGCGACCACGCGCGATCCGACCGGCAGGCCGACCGCCGCGCGCGCGGCCTCGACCGCCGCATCCATGTCGTCCTGCGACGACACGGGGGCGATGTCGGGGATCGGGCAAAGGTCCTCGGTCAGGGTCATGGCCGCTATCTAGGCCTTGAACGGCGCGATTTCGAGACCTGAGCGCGGACCCACGTCAAAACGACAACGGCCGCCCCTGTCGTCAGGAGCGGCCGCTGGCCGTCGGAGAGAGATCGGGCCGATCAGTCGTCGCGGCCGTAATGCTGGATGCGGGTCGTGCGCAGGCCCTGCATGCCCCATTTGTCGATGGCCTTCTGCCAGGCCAGGAACTCCTCGGCCGTCAGGCGATAGCGGGCCAGGGCGTCCTCCAGGCTGATCAGGCCACCGCGAACGGCGGCGACCACCTCGGCCTTGCGGCGGATGACCCAGCGGTCCGTATGCGGCGGCGGCAGGTCGCGCAGCGTCAGCGGCGTGCCCGTGGGTCCCACGACATACTGTTCACCCTGGGTATTAAGACGTCGCTCTTGCAACATGGGCTTTTGCCTCATTCACCACCACACTGAGCAGGCAAGGTAGCGCGACCCGACTAAGGGCCGTTTAAGCGTCGTGGTGAAGGGAATCCTAAAATCCCGTCCGTCCACCCGCCTGGTTTTCATCGATCGGTCCATGCGCCGTTCCCCCCGTTCAGGCCTTTATCAGCGCTTAATGTTGATCAGTTCGGCCAGCATTTCGTCGGCCGTGGTGATGATCTTGGACGAGGCGGAATAGGCCCGCTGGGTGGTGATCAGGCCGGTGAACTCGGCCGACAGGTCCACGGTGGAGGCCTCCAGCTGCGAGGCGCCGATGAAGCCCGCGCCGCCCGTGCCCGCCGTCTTGAGGTTGAAGGTGCCCGAGCCGCGGCTGACGCGGTAGGCATTGCCGTCCTCGACCGTCAGATTGTCGGGGCTGGCGAAGGTGGCAATGGCGACCTGGGCGATACGGCGGGTCACGCTGTTGTCGAAAATGGCGGTGACGAAGCCTTCCTTGTCGATCTCGATGCTGGCCAGGTTACCGAAGGCGGTGCCGTTGGTGTTCACCGACTGGACGGCCGAGGCGCTGCTGTACTGGGTCAGGCCGCCGGCGGAGGCGTTCAGCGCCAGATTGATCGGCTGGGCCGCGATCCCCAGGCCGGTGGCCCACTTCACAGCGCCCGGTGCCGCTGCAGCGTCAGAGGCTCCGATGTTCAGGGTGGCGGCGTTCAGATCCGGGAACAGGGCATTGGCACCCAAGGCTGCGGTCGCCGTGGGGTCCAGACGCCCGTCCTGGGTGAAGACGATCCGGCCGCTCTTGATCAGGCCGTTGGTTCCGCCCTCGATATCGGAAGCGGGCACGGCGTGAATCTCGGCATACCATTCGTTCGGGTTGACGCCCTTCAGGAAGGACAGGGCCACCGTCCGCTGGCCACCCTTGGAGTCCGAGACCGGGATCGACATGGTGAAGTCGGGCTTCACGCCCACGCCCGTGTCGGGGTCGTACATCGCCATGGAGTTGGTGGCCGGATCGTAGGCGTCGGCCCCGGCCGGAACGGTGGAAGCGGCGGTCGCCTCGGCCGAGATCGGCTGGCTGGACTGCAGGTTGGCGTTCAGCTGGGCGCGCGTGGTGGCCTCGGCGGCGCCGCCGACCGAGCCGATGTTGATCGACTGCAGGCGGTTGATGTCCGACGGGTCGGTGGCGATGTTGCCCTCGGAATCCACCGGCCAGCCCTGCAGATACAGGCCCGCCGTATTTTTCAGAAAGCCGAAGTCGTCGGGCGTGAAGGCTCCGGCGCGCGTGAACAGGCGCGCGTCGATCGGCGTCAGATTCTCGGGCTTTTCCGTCACGACGAAGAAGCCCTGACCGGCGATGCCCAGGTCGGTGCTGGAGGTCGTCCGCTGCAGCTGACCGCCCTGCGAGGTATAGTGGCGGGTGTTGGCGATCACGCCGCCGGCGGAATAGCCGGTTCCGGCGGACTGGCCGTTGATGACCGTCTGGAACTCGCTGGTCGTGCGCTTGTAGCCGACCGTGTTCACGTTCGCGATGTTCTGCGAGATCGAGGCCAGGGCGGCGGCGTTGGCGGACAGGCCGGAAACACCGGCCCACAGGGCGCTATTCAGAGACATGGCTCGGGTCCTTTACGAAAACAGTTTGAAGGGGTTCAGCGCCGAGGCGATGGAAGCCATCAGGCCGTCCTCGCTGTCGTCGTTCGCTGGCGTGGGGGTGGGCGTGGCCGTCCGGTTTTCTTCTAGGGCGATCACGGTAGAGAGCGGAAGGATCGAGTTGCCGACGGTCAGATAGGCCTCACCATTGTACATCTCGACGCCGGTGATCCGGCCGCGGGTCAGGACCTGGCTGTCGACCGTGCCGCCGGTCGCATTGTTGGCGACGATCTTCAGGGTGTAGACGCCGCCTTCGGTGGCATTGACGCCGCTGGTGGTCTTGCCGTCCCAGGTGAAGTCGTGAACGCCGGTGGACTTGTCGGGGGCGGTGCCTTCCCAGACGACCTTGCCCGTCGAATCCAGCACCTGCAGCTTGGCGTCGGTGGCGGTGTTGGCCAGCTCATAGCTCCAGGTCGCCTTGCCGTCGGTCAGCTTGGTGGCGGCCCAGGCGGCGGTGGCGTCCTTGCCGATGTAGTTGGCCGCATTGGCCAGGCTGCCGCCACCCTGACCGGCGACCAGGGATTTCAGCAGGTCGTTGGTCAGCAGCTGCTGCTCCACGCCCGCCATCTGGGTCAGCTGGGCCGTGAACTGGTTGGAATCGACCGGGGACAGCGGATCCTGGTTCTTCAGCTGTGACGTCAGCAGCGTCAGGAAGGTCTCGAAGTTCGAGGCCAGCATGGTCGAGCCGGAGTTGATCCGGGTCGTGGCGGTATTGGTGCTGATGGAATCGACCATCGGTTAAACCTTCAAATCCACGCCCGAGGGCGAGAGGGACAGCGACATCCAGCGCGGCGGCTGGGCAACATCGATTTCGGCATTCAGGCGTGAGGCGGCGGAGAAGGCGCGGTTCTGGCGCTGGTTGTCGTTGTGGTCGGACGAGCCCCGGTCGAAGGCGCTGGAGCCGCTGTCGCGCTCGGCGAATTCGAAGGCGTCGTCGGGGACGTGGAAGCCCGCGTCCTGAAGCTGACGACGCAGTTCGTCGGCCCGGCCACGCAGATCGGCGGCGGCTGCGGGGTTGTCGAACGCCATACGAGCGGCCAGGCGGCCCTCGGCATCGATCTCCAGCTTGACGTCGACCCGGCCCAGATCGTCGGGCGTCAGGGCCATCTCGAACCGGGTCGACCGGCCATCCAGCTTGCGGATGATCTGGGCGGCGATCTGGGCCGTGGCATCGATCGTGGCGCGCGACAGGGTCGACAGGCTGGCGTCGTGTGTGACGGTGGCCTCGGCATGGGCCCTGGCGGTGTCGAGAGAGGCGGATACGCCGTCGGTGCCGAGGTCGCCGGAGGGATCGGCCTGGCCTGCCAGCGCGGCAGTTGCAGGCGGCAGCGCGGACGCGTCGGTGGTGGTCTTGCCGGGCGTCGGTGCAGGTGTCGCGGGGGGGGCTGATGCGGTGGTGGTCACGGTCACGCCATCGGCAGACACCTTGGCCTCGCTCCCTTCGCGGGTCAGTCCGTCATGGGTGCGGCCCGTACGCTCGGACGCGGGTTTCAGTGGGGCCGGTGCGGGCGGCTGGACCTGGGGAACCGGTGGTGTCGTCGCGGCGGCCTTCTCGGCGGCGGCGGACGGCAGGGTCTGGGCGTCGTCGGTAGCGGCCTCGGAGGCTGCGGCCAGCAAGGCGGCTTCAGCAGCGTCGGCGGCGGTCACGTCTGGCAGGACAACCGGCGCGGTCGATGTCAGGGCTGCTGTGGACGCGGTTGCAACGACCGGCATCGGCATGACCGGCAGGGGCATTACGGGGGGCTGATCGTCCGTCTTCACCGCGACGTCGGACGCAGGTGAATCAGCTTCCACAGCGGGGCCGGGGAAGGTGAGGGCGACATCCGGTACCTTGGTGCCGACAGTCTCGTCCGCCGGGGCGGGGGGCTGGGTCTGGATGGTGCCCAGACCGGTCGGGTCGGTCAGGGTGCCGGGTGTGCTGCCGTCCAGGGCGATCAGCTTGTTCGTGGCCTTGGTTGTGTCACGTGGCGGCTGTGTGGTCGGCTGCGGTGGGATGCTGTCGTCAGCGCCGCCGTCGCCCGCCCCGACATCGGACAGCAGGCCGCCAAAGATCGACGCATCGGCATCGCCCGCAGCCTGCACAGGCATCAGAGCGGAGGGCGCGATCAGATTGAGGACGGCGGAGGCTGACATGAAACCGTGACGGCTCGCGGTGAAGCGAGAGGACGAGGGCGCCTGCTGCGCCGGACATTCGGCAGCTCCGCCGCAAGTCGCGGGCCAAAGTGCGCAGCCAGACACAAGCATCTGTATTCAAACAACAAATCCCCACCCCTGTCGCCGACGTGGCCCAAACGGCTGTGATCAATCTTGCCGCGTGGTGACGGTATTTGCCCGGTAGGCAGGGCGATTTACGTCGCTTGTCCGTCTGGCCCGCCGCTTGCGCACCTGATCGGTCATGACCCAGGCGCGAAACACGATCTTGCGTAATATCAGTGACTTGACGGAAGCGCCCGCGCGCGCCGCCGGGCAAAAAGCGCATGTGGCATGGCAGGCTTTGCCGAGTGCCGCCCGTGACGGAGGGCCGGTCGCATGACCCTGAACGCCATCATGAATACGGCCAGCAGTGGCCTGTCGGCGGCCCAGACCCAGCTTCGGGTGATCTCGGACAACGTCTCCAACGTCAATACGCCGGGTTATGTCCGCAAGATCGCCGATCAGAAGACCCTGACGGGTACGGGCATCGGCTCGGGCGTCGAGATCGCGCGCATACGCCTGGCCACCGACACCTTCCTGCAGGCGGCCAGCATGAAGGCAGGCGCTGAATCTGCCCGCCAGGCCGTGCGCTATGAACTGTACGACCGCATCCAGTCGCTGTTCGGCGATCCTGGCGGCGACAACGGCTTCTTCTCCCAGATCGACAGCCTGTTCTCGGCCTTTGCGGCCAGTGGCGAGAATCCGACGTCCTCGCCCAGCCGTCAGGACGCCCTGTTCAAGACCCAGGCCCTGTTCGACGAGGCCGGGCGGATCAGCAAGCAGATCGATGCCGTCCGTCAGGACGCCGACGCCCGCATCCTCAGCGCGGTCGAAAAAGCCAACAGCCTGCTGGAACAGATCGAGGGGCTGAATCTGGAGATCGCCCGCGCCTCGGCGACCAAGGGCGACTCATCCGGAGCCCAGAGCGCACAGTCCGCCCTGCTGGGCG
Source organism: Brevundimonas sp. (assembly GCF_016463295.1). GTDB lineage: Bacteria > Pseudomonadota > Alphaproteobacteria > Caulobacterales > Caulobacteraceae > Brevundimonas. The sequence continues at coordinate 18,179 of NZ_JAEMRO010000008.1, read as the reverse complement.
AACTGTCCAAGCTGATGGATGTGCAGATCACCCAGAGGCCTATCGGCGGTGTGACCGTGCGAACCAATGGCGGGGCCATGCTGGCCGGCCAGGGCGTGGGCAGGATCAGCTACAACCCGACGGGCACGGTCACCAGCACCAGCGCCTTCAACGAAATCTATGTCACCGAGCCCAGCGGCCAGAAGCGGGCCCTGCTGGACGGCATCACCTCGGGCGAGATCAAGGGCCTGGTCGAGCTGCGCGACGTGGACGCGCCCGCCGCCGCCGCCCGGCTGGCCGAACTGGTCAGCCATGTCGCCGACGAGCTGAACCGCGCGCACAATGCCAATACCGCCGTGCCGGCCCCTAACCGCCTGACCGGACGCAATGTCGGCCAGTCGCTGGAGACGGCGCTGACCGGCTTCACCGGCCAGACGACGATCGCGGTGGTGAATGCTTCGGGTGTGATCCAGAACCGCGCCGACATCGTCTTCTCGGGCGCGACCATGACGATCAACGGCGTCGCGGCCGACCCGACAACCTTCCTGGCGACGCTGAACAGCCAGCTGGGCGGGGCGACGGCCAGCTTCGTCGACGGCAAGCTGAGCATCCAGGCTCCCGCGGGCAACGGCATCTCCATCGCCGACCCGGCAGGTGTCGCCTCGAACAAGGCGGGGCGGGGCTTCTCCCACTATTTCGGCCTGAACGATCTGGTCGGCACCGACACCCCGGCCATCTATGACACCGGCCTGACCGCCGCCTCGGCCCACGGCTTCACCGCCGGCGAGACGATGAGCTTCCGCTTCACCGACGAGCGCGGCGCACGCATCCGCGACATCGAGGTGGCCGTTCCCGCGGGCGGCACGGTCGGCGATCTGCTCACGGCCCTGAACGACCCGATCACCGGCATCGGTCGCTATGGCAGCTTCTCGCTCGGGGCCGACGGGGCGCTGAACTATACCGGCGCGGGCAATCCGTCGCCAAGCATGAGCGTGCTGGACGATCGCACGCGGCAGGTGCCGTCCGGCGTCTCGGTCTCGGCCCTGTTCGGGATCGGGGAAGGGACGCGGGCCTCGCGCGCAGACAGCTTCACCATCCGCTCCGACATTCGCACCAGCCCGGCCAATCTGGCCCTGGCCCAGCTGAACCTGGGCGCAGCCGCAGGATCGGCGGCCCTGACCAGTGGCGACGGACGCGGAGCCCTGCTTCTGGCCGACGCCGGTCAGCGCACCAGCGCCTTCCAGTCGGCGGGCGGGGCCGCGGGCGGGTCGATGTCGGTGTCGCGCTATGCGTCGGAACTGGCCGGCGATATCGGTGGCAAGGCCGCCGCCGCCAAGACCCGGGCCCAGACGGCCGACGCCTTGGCGACAGAAGCCAGCGCCCGGCAGATATCGCAGGAAGGCGTCAACCTGGATGAGGAGCTGGTGCTGATGACGACCTATCAGCAGGCCTTTAACGCCTCGGCCCGCATGATCCAGGCCGCCAAGGACATGTATGACACGCTGCTGGGGATGGTCTGATGACGCGCGTAGCCACATTCGGAAACTATCAGACGGCCCTGCTGAATCTGATGAACACCCAGATCAAGGCCAATGACGCCCAGGAACGGGTGTCGACCCAGAAGAATGCCACCGACCTGGTCGGCTTCGGCCGCCAGTCGGAGACCCTGACGGCGCTGAAGGGGTCTGCGGCGCGATTGCAGGGATTCCTCGACACCTCGAACTCGGTGGCAGCGCGTCTGACGTCGCAGGATCTGGCCATGAACCGCGTGGGCGAGGGCACCCAGGATATCCGCGCGGCCCTGGGCAATGCGATCGCCGCCGACAGCAGCGTGGGTCTGATGACCGAGCTGGAAGGTCTGTTCCAGACGGTGCGCGGCGGATTGAACACCAAGCACCAGGGCAACTATTTGTTCGCCGGATCCTCGGTCGATGTGGAGCCTCTGGCCGCCCAGACTATGTCGGACCTGACGACCGGTCCGCTCGCCGCCCAGTTCCGCAACGATACCCTCAAAACCGCCAGCCGCGTTGCCGAGGGCACGACGCTGGAGACCGGCGTCCTGGCCAGTGACCTGGGCACCGACACCCTGGCCATTTTGCGCGACATCCAGGCGTTTCACGAAGGGCCGCAAGGACCGCTGACCGGCAAGCTGACCGAGGCGCAGAAGACCTTTCTGACCAGCCAGCTGACCCTGCTGGATCAGGCGGGAAAGGCCGTGACGGAAAAGACCGCCATGACCGGGGCCCAGGCCAATCAGGTCGACAATCTGATCGCCAGCCACAAGGATCAGATCGCCTCTCTGGACGGACTGGTCGCGGACCGCACCGACGCCGACATGCTGAAGGCGGTCACTGATCTGCAGCTGTCGCAGGTCGCCATCCAGGCCTCGGCCCAGGTGATCAGCCAGCTGCGCCAGTCGACCCTGCTCAACTATCTGAGCTGACGCGACATTTTGCCGAACGGCTACGCTGGACCTCACATCGTTATTGGAACATACCATGAACGATGGCGCAGCTCGATCTCAAGCGGAAACTGTCGATCTTGGCCGATGCGGCGAAATATGATGCCAGTTGTGCGTCGTCGGGCACCAGCAAGCGCGACTCCATGGGTGGCAAGGGCATCGGCTCGACCGAGGGCATGGGAATCTGCCACGCCTATACGCCGGACGGCCGCTGCGTCTCCCTGCTGAAGATCCTGCTGACAAACTTCTGCATCTACGACTGCGTCTATTGCATCAACCGCGCGTCCTCGAACGTGCAGCGGGCAAGGTTCGATGTAGACGAGGTCGTGTCGCTGACGCTGAACTTCTACAAGCGGAACTATATCGAAGGGCTGTTCCTGTCGTCGGGCATCATCCGTTCGGGCGACTATACGATGGAGCAGTTGGTTCTGGTGGCCAAGACGCTGCGGATCGGCCACGGCTTTCGAGGCTATATCCATCTGAAGCTGATCCCTGAGGCCGATCCCCGCCTGATCGAGGAGGCGGCGCTGTATGCCGACCGACTCTCGGCCAATATCGAACTGCCGCGCGACGAGGCCCTGCATCGGCTGGCCCCGCAGAAGGATGTGGCCGTCATCAAGAAGGCGATGAGCCAGGTGCGGCTGGGCGTCGAGGCCGCCAAGCCGTCGAAGAAAGAGCGCATCAAGCCGCCGAAGTTCGCGCCTGCGGGTCAGTCGACCCAGCTGATCGTGGGGGCGGATGGTGCGCCGGACACCGAGATTATCGACCGGTCGGCCTCGCTGTACGGAGGCTACGGCCTGCGCCGCGTCTACTATTCCGCCTTTTCGCCGATCCCGGACGCGTCCAGCGTCCTGCCTCTCACCAAGCCGCCGCTGATGCGTGAGCATCGGCTGTATCAGGCCGACTGGCTGATGCGGTTCTATGGCTTTTCACCGCCCGAGATCGGCGAGGCGACGGTGGACGGCATGCTGGATCTGGCCATCGATCCCAAGCTGGCTTGGGCCCTGAACAGCCGGGCGCAATTCCCCGTCGATGTGAACACGGCCCCGCGCGAAATGCTGCTGCGCGTGCCCGGCCTGGGTGTGAAGTCGGTCAACCGGATCGTGCAGGTGCGGCGCTGGCGCACCCTGCGGCTGGAGGACATCGGGCGGCTGTGCCGGGGCATCGACAAGGTGCGCCCCTTCATCACCGCCCTGGACTGGACGCCGGGCGGGCTGACCGATGCCGCCGACCTGCGCGCGCGCCTGACGCCGGTGGAGAAGCCGGTGCAGCTGAGCCTGTTTTGATGCGGGTCGCCACCCTGGCCAACGAGATCGACTTCGATGGCTGGCGCAAGGCTGCGCGCGCCTTTCGGCTGGAGGGGGTTGAGCCGTCGCAGGCGCGCTTCGTGGTGGCGGGAGGCGAAGATCAGGGCGGGCTGTTCGATGCTCCTCTAACCGCTCATCCCGGCGAAAGCCGGGACCCAGTGATGTCCAGCGAGAAGCACGCGTTTCAGGATGTGGGTCCGTGCGAACAGGTGACCGCTCCGTCACCCAAAGAACTGGGTCCCGGCTTTCGCCGGGATGAGCGGAAAAAAGAGACAGCATTCGCGGTGCCCAAGGCCTTCGTCGATCTGGCACAGGCCGTAATCCTGCATCGCTCGGCCGACCGGTTCGACCTGCTGTATCGCCTGCTCTGGCGACTGCGGGACGAGCCGGACCTGATGAAAGTGGTCACCGACGTCGATGTCGCCGACGCCTTTGAGCGGGCCAAGAATGTCAGCCGGGCCAGCCACAAGATGAAGGCCTTCGTCCGCTTCCGGGAAGTTCAAGACGATCAGGGCGAGGCCTGGGTCGCATGGTTCGAACCGGCTCACCGCGTGTTGGAGCGTACCGCCCCCTTCTTCATGCGGCGGTTCACGACCATGCGCTGGTCCATTCTGACGCCTGACGGCTGCGCCTTCTGGGATGGGCAAGTCCTGACGTTCGGCCCGCCGGCCACGCGCGACATGGCCCCGACCGAGGATGAGATCGAAGAGTTCTGGAAAACCTACTATGCCTCGACCTTCAATCCGGCGCGGCTGAAGACCGGCACCATGCAGGGCGAGATGCCCAAGCGCTATTGGAAGAACCTGCCCGAGGCAGCGCTGATCCCGGAACTGATCGCCCAGGCTGCGGTTCGGGAAGACAGAATGGTCGCCGCCCCCGCCTCCACCCCCAATCCGCGTCTGGCCCAGACCCTGTCGCCAATCGTGCGCAAGGGCGAGGTCGCCGAGGACTATTTGCCGACCTCGCTGGAGGATCTGAACCGCGCCGTCCAGGGCTGTCGACGCTGTCCGCTGTGGCGCGATGCGACGCAAGGGGTGTGCGGCGTGGGCACGACGGCCGCGCCCTTGATGATCGTCGGCGAACAACCCGGCGATCAGGAGGATCTGGCAGGTCAGCCCTTCGTGGGCCCCGCCGGTCAGGTGCTGAACAGCGCGCTGGACGAGGTCGGCATCGACCGCGATCAGGCCTTCGTCACCAATGCCGTCAAGCATTTCAAGCACGAGCCGCGCGGCAAGCGCCGACTGCACAAGACCCCGGTGGCGGGCGAAGTTACCGCCTGTCGCTGGTGGCTGGACAGCGAGCGGCGACTGGTCAAACCGCGCCTGATCGTGGCCCTGGGCGCGACGGCGGCGCTGGGTGTGCTGGGCCGCAAGGTGGCGATCGGCAAGGAGCGAGGCCATCTGATCGCGCTGGACGACGGCGCGACCCTGATGATCACGGCCCACCCGTCCTATCTGCTGCGCATTCCGGACGAGGCCGGGCGGGCGGCGGAAAGGCTGCGGTTCGTCGAGGATCTGGCGCGCGTCCGCGACACACTCTGAGACGTATCGATCTCTGTGGCTGAACGAATACGGCGTGGCCGCGTTGTCATCGGCTGATGAGCTTTGCCGTGGCCAAAGCCGACGGGGCGATTTAGGTAGAGGCATGGCCGCAGCGGACTTTCAGATCGACGAAAATGGCGCGGCCGGCCTGACCCTGCGGCTGACCGGCGACTGGACGGCGACCGAGCTGGGCCGCGTGTCGCGGCGTCTGGACGAGCAGTTGCATGAGCGCTGCGTCGATGCAGTGGACCTGAAGGATCTCGGCCGTTTCGACACCGCCGGGGCCCTGGCGATCGTTCAGGCCTCCAACTGCGTCCTGCCTGAAAAGGCCTGGTCCGAGCGCCCTGAAGCGGGCCGCACCTATGCCATGGTCGAGAAGCTGGAGCGCGAAAGCGCGCCGCCGCCGCGCCGCCCGCTGCCCGTCGTTCGGTTCTTCAGCAAGATCGGCCTGGGCGTCCACGACATCGCCATGGAGGCCATGCTGTCCATGGCCTTCCTGGGCCGGTTGATCGTGGCGGTGGGGACGGCGTTCAAGCATCCCGGTCGCATCCGCTGGGCCGCCTGGTTCAGTCAGGGCGAACGCGCCGGGCTGGACGCCATGCCCATCATCGCGGTCACCAACTTCTTCATCGGCGCGGTCATCGCCTTGCTGGGGGCCAATCTGCTGTCGCAGCTTGGGGCGGGCGTGTTCACGGTCCAGCTGGTCGCCGTGTCGGTCCTGCGTGAACTAGCCGTTCTGATCACCGCCATCCTTCTGGCCGGTCGCTCGGCCTCGTCCTTTGCGGCCGAGATCGGCTCCATGCGAATGACGCAGGAGGTCGACGCCATGCAGGTCATGGGCGTCAATCCGTTTCAGGCCCTGGTCATTCCGCGACTGGCGGCCATGGTCATCATGATGCCGCTCCTGACGTTCGTGGGCATCGTGACGGGCCTGTTCGGAGGCTTGCTCGTGACCTGGGGCGTCCTGGGCTATGGCCCGATCTTCTTCATCCAGCAGATGTCGCAGGACCCGATGATGGGCAATCACCTGCTGGTCGGCATGGTCAAGGCACCCGTGTTTGCCATCGTCGTGGCCGCCATCGGCTGCCGCCAGGGTATGGCCGTAGCCGGCGACGTCGAGAGCCTGGGGCGCCGGGTGACCGCCGCCGTGGTGCAGGCCATCTTCGCCATCATCTTCCTGGATGCCGTCTTCGCCATGATCTTCATGGAGCTGAACCTGTGACGGATACTCTGAACAAGACCGAAGCCGCCGCTCCGGCAGGCGACAAGCCGGAAAACCTGATCGAGGTGCGTGGTCTGGTCAGCCAGTTCGGCGATCAGGCCCCCATTCACGAGAACCTCGATCTGGACGTGGTCCGGGGCGAGGTCCTGGGCGTGGTCGGCGGCTCCGGTACCGGCAAGACGGTGCTGCTGAACACCATCATCGGCCTCAAGGAGCCCGAGGCCGGCTCCATCAAGATCTTCGGGCATGAAACGGCCGATATGACCAAGGCCCAGGCCGCCGACATTGAGCGCCGAACGGGTATCCTGTTCCAGCAGGGGGCCCTGTTCTCGTCGCTCAGTGTGCTGGACAACGTCGCCTCGCCGCTGGTGGAGCACACCAACCTGTCCAAGGCCGTGATCCGAGAGCTGGCCGAGATGAAGATCGCCATGGTGGGTCTGAAGCCCGAGGTGCATCATCAGAAGCCGGCCGAGCTGTCGGGCGGCATGAAGAAGCGCGTCGGCCTGGCCCGTGCCTTGGCGCTGGACCCGGAACTGGTGTTTCTGGACGAGCCGACGGCCGGTCTGGACCCTATCGGGGCGGCGGCCTTCGACGATCTGATCCGCCAGCTGTCGGACGATTTGGGCCTGACCGTCTTCATGATCACCCACGATCTGGACAGCCTTTACGCCATCACCGACCAGGTGGCCGTCCTGGCCGACAAGCACGTTGTCGCCAAGGCGCCGGTCCGCGAGTTGGAACGCTCGGACCATCCCTGGATCAAGGAATATTTCCTGGGACCGCGCGGACGCGCCGGTTCCGGATCGAAAGCGGCCTGAGGAGAGCCGACCCATGGAAAGAGACGCACACTACGCCGCCGTCGGCATCGCCACCGTCGCCCTTCTGGCGGCACTGGCGGTCTTCGCCATCTGGTTGGCCCGCCTGCAATTCAACAACGACTACGACGTCTATGACATCGTCTTCTATGGCCCCGTGCGCGGCCTGTCGGAAGGCGGCGAGGTCCACTTCAACGGCATCCGCGTGGGCGAGGTCACCGATCTGAATCTGGATCCCAACAAGGGCGATCAGGTCATCGCGCGTATTCGCGTGGATGGCACCACGCCCGTGCGTGTCTCCTCGCGCGCCCAGCTGGAACCGCAGGGCATCACCGGCCTGAACTATATCCAGATCACCGCAGGCGATCCCAACAGCGCCATCCTGAAGACTCAGTATCCGGATAATGTCATTCCGGTGATCCAGAGCCAGCCGTCGCCGATCGCCGAACTGCTCAGTGGGTCCGGCACGGTGCTGGCCCAGACGGTTGATGCGTTGAACCGCATCAACCGCGTGCTGTCCGACGACAACGTTCGCAGCTTCTCGACCAGCCTGAAAAATGTCGAGTCCCTGACCGCCGAACTGGAAGCGCGCAAGGGCATGTTCGAGCAGCTGGAGCAGGCCCTGACCAAGGCCAATTCCGCCATCGGCGAATATGAGGCCCTAGGGGCCGAGGCGCGTCGTCTGGTCGAGACCGACGGCCGCTCTGCGGTGGCCAATATCAACAAGGCTGCCGAGGATGCCCAGAAGGCCATCGCCACCATCAACCGCACGGCCGAGGGAGTGGAGGGTCCGCTGACCGACTTCACCGCCACTGGCCTGCCGCAACTGCAACAGTCGATCCAGGGGCTGGAAGACGCCACGCGTTCGCTGGAAGGCCTCGTCGATGAGGTCCGTGCCAGCCCGCGTGACTTCATCGGCCGCGCCCCGACCCGTGAACTGGAGGTTCAACCGTGATCCGTTCTCACCTGCTTCGCCCATCCCTCATGCGTTTGGCCGCTGTCGGCGCGACCGCCATCTCCCTGTCGGCCTGCGCCCTGCTGTCCAGCCCGGACCCGGTCCAGACCTATCGCTTTGGCGGGGTGTCGGGTCAGGCGGCGACACTGGTGGCCGATCCGATCCTGGTGTCCATGCGTCGCGCCGAAATGCCGGCGGCGTCGGAGGGCGACAAGCTGCTGGGCGTCACCGGCACGGAGACGGCTTATATCGGCGGGGCGCGTTGGATTTCGCCTGCGTCCGACCTGTTCACCGCCAGTCTGGAAAACGCCTTCGCCAGCCAGGCGACGCGCGTGCGACTGATCGGCCCACGCGAACTGGCCCGCAGCACTCGCTCGCTGGACATCGACGTGCGCTCTTTCGAGACCCGCTATCCGGCTCCGGAGGCCGTGCCGACGATTGTCGTCTCGGCCCGCGTGCGTCTGCTGACCCTGCCCGAGCGGCAGGTGAAGGTGGAGCGCATCTTCACGGTCGAACAGCCCGCCACCGCCAATCGCGTCGGGGCTATCGTCGAGGCCTATGATCTGGCCACGCGCGACCTCAACACCCAGATCGTGGCCTGGACCGAGGCGAACGCGGCCTGACGCCGATCAGGCCAGGCCGGGCGCGATCGTATAGGTCGCCTCGGTCCTGGCCGCGACCTCGTCCAGGGTTACGCCGTCGGCCAGTTCGATCAGCTCCAGGCCTGCGCCATCCGGCTTGACGTCGAAGACGGCGAGATCGGTGATGATGCGGCTGACGACGCCTGTCCCGGTCAGAGGCAAGGTGCAAGCCTTCAGCACCTTGGACTGGCCGTGTTTGTTGGCGTGATCCATGACGACCACGACGCGCTTCACGCCTGCGACAAGGTCCATGGCCCCGCCCATGCCCTTCACCAGCTTGCCGGGGATCATCCAGTTGGCGATGTCGCCGTTCTCGGCGACCTCCATGGCCCCCAGGATGGACAGATTGATATGGCCGCCGCGGATCATGGCGAAGCTGTCGGCGCTGCTGAAATAGGCGCTTTCCGGGATCTCGGTGATCGTCTGCTTGCCGGCATTGATCAGGTCGGCATCGACGTCCTCGTCATAGGGAAACGGACCCATCCCCAGCATGCCGTTCTCGGACTGCAGCGTGACCTCCATCCCCTCGGGAATGTAGTTGGCGACCAGTGTCGGGATGCCGATGCCCAGGTTCACATAGAAGCCGTCCTGCAGCTCTATCGCGGCGCGTTCAGCCAGTTGTTCGCGGGTACGGGGCATGATTCAGGTCCTCATGGACAGTGTCGGCCAGGCCTTGATCGTTCCGATCAGGAACGCCAGGCCCAGCACTAGGACGATTAGAGACGATACGGTGATGAAGGTCGGCGAATGCTCCGCCCTCCAGACGCCCGGCACAAAGGCCGCGGCAGCACGCAGCAACAGAACCAGGGTTATGGCGATCAGACCGATACGCAGCAAAGGCGGACGGGGCACCTGGCCCGCTGCGGCAAAGGCGAACCAGGCCCAGCCAAAAAGCACGATGGCGATGACTGCCGTCATGACATGCGGTTGCCAACGCCCCTGCTCGACAGCACGCGCCATGCCTTCGCCTGCGCCGAAGAACCGATACCAGTCCGGCCCGCCAACGATACAGGCCAGATGCACCACACCGGCCGCGAGGCTGCCCGCCCCTGCCACCAGAAGTGCGGGATTGGCGGGCAGTGTCACGCGACCTCGCGCGTACGCACTGTCCGCTGTTCGATCCGCTTCTCGAACGTGCCGACGAACAGGCGGTCGACGTAGACGCCCGGCGTATGAATGTGGTCGGGGTCCAGTGATCCGACGGGCACGATCTCCTCGACCTCGACCAGGGTGACCTTGCCGGCCGTGGCCATCATCGGGTTGAAGTTGCGAGCGGTCTTGCGGAACACCAGGTTGCCGCGCTCGTCGGCTTTCCACGCCTTGACGATGGCCAGGTCGGCGACCAGCCCGGTTTCCATCACATACTGCCGTCCGTCAAACTCACGCACCTCCTTGCCCTCGGCCACCAGGGTGCCGACGCCGGTGGCGGTGAAGAAGGCCGGGATGCCCGCGCCGCCCGCGCGGATGCGCTCGGCCAGTGTGCCCTGGGGGTTGAACTCCAGCTCCAGCTCGCCGGCCAGATACTGGCGCTCGAACTCCTTGTTCTCTCCGACGTAGGAACTGATCATCTTGGCGATCTGGCGCGTCTCCAGCAGCTGGCCCAGGCCGAAGCCGTCGACGCCCGCATTGTTGGAGATGACGGTCAGGCCCTTGACACCGCTGTCGCGCAGGCCCGCGATCAGGTTCTCGGGAATGCCGCACAGGCCGAAGCCGCCGGACATGACGGTCATGCCGTCGAACGTCAGCCCGTCCAGCGCCGCCCGCGCATCGGAGACAATCTTCCGCATCGCTTCCTCTTTTCATCTTTTGATGAATATCTGCTCTTCAGCCGTGTCTAGCTTTCCCCGCGCAGGGGGGCAAGCGCAAGGCGGTATGCGCGATGTGAGCGAGCAGGCCGACATCTTTCGTCAGGTGTGGGGGGCTGGAGAGACTCGGGAAAAAGGATAAAGGTCGCTGCGACATTCTGGCTTCCGGGAACCGTGAGTATGAGCGTGCGCAAGGTCATCAATGCCCTGACCCTGATCTTCGTGATCGGCGTCGTGGCGGGTTTGGCCCTGACTCCGGACGGACGGCAATGGCTGCGACATCCGACGTTGATGCTCGGCAATGGCCAGGCAGCTGAGGCTTCCGCGACCCCCGATGCGCCCACGCCTGCCCCGGCCGCCGATACCATCCGACCTGCCTTGCCGACGGCGGCCGTCGATGCCCGTACGGTCACCCCTCTGCCCCAGCGTCTGGCCCAAGGCCCGCTGAAGATCGGCGTGTTCGGCGACTCCATGGCGTCGGACCTCTACACCGGCCTGTACCGCGACATGCAGGCCTATCCGAACGTGACGGTCAGCAAGTTCACCCAGCCCGCGACCGGCCTGGCCCGCTACGACTTCGTGGACATTCAGGCCAAGACGCAAGGGCAACTGGCCAATGCTGATCTGGACGTCGCCATCATCGCCTTCGGCACCAATGACGGCCAGGGCATGGAGATCGACGGCACAGTCCATCCGTTTGGCAGCGACGGCTGGAAAGCCATCTACGGCAAACGGGTCGACGACCTCATCGCCTTGCTGAAAAGCCGTGACATCGCCGTCTACTGGGTCGGCAATCCGCGCATGCGCAGCGATGCCTTCAACGCCAAGATTCAGGTCATCAACGACCTGGTCCGCAGCCGCATGCAGGCCGCCAATGTCACCTTCATCGACATGGTGCCCCTGACCGCCGACGCGCAGGGCGGCTACGAGGCCTATGGCCAGGATGCGAACGGGCGCCGCGTCCTGATGCGCAAGGACGACGGCATGCACCTGTCGCTCGCGGGTGTGATGCATGTCAGCGGCAGCATCGTCGATCGTCTGGTGCGCGACGCGGGCTTGACCCGGCCGCAACCCACCGCCCAGCCTGCCGCCTGATCGCCGGGACCGACTAAATGCTGTTCCCAACCCTGGCCTTCGCGGTCTTCTTTCTGATCGTCTATTTCGCGACCTGGGCGTTGGGGGCGGAGAACCGGTCGCGCAAGCTCTTCCTCCTGCTGGCCAGCTGGTTCTTCTATGCCCAGTGGGACGAGCGGTTCGTCGCCCTGCTGATCCTGTCGGCGGTGCTGAACTGGGGCATTGCGGCGATGATCGCGCGGCGGGCCCCGGACCGGCGCAAATGGCTGCTGGTCCTAGGCGTCACGGCCAATCTGCTGATCCTGGGGACCTTCAAATACTACGGCTTCTTCGTGGAGCAGTTCGCCAACCTGCTGGCCCCGCTGGGCTGGGGGCGCGACATCCAGATCCTTCAGATCCTGCTGCCGGTGGGGATCAGCTTCTTCACCTTCCAGGGCATCAGCTATGTCGTGGACGTGCATCGCGGCACGACCCCACCGGCCAGGAGCCTGCTGGACGTCATGCTGCTGATGAGCTTCTTTCCGCATCTCGTCGCCGGGCCGATCGTGCGGGCCTCAGACCTGCTGCCCCAGTTCGACAAGGCTCCGCGCCTGACGCGCGAAGCCGCCACCTGGGGCCTGCTGCTGATCGTCTGGGGCCTGTTCAAGAAGTCGATCATCGCCACCGAGATTTCGGTCAATCTGGTCGATCCGGTCTTCTTCGATCCCTCGGCCTACAGCAGCGTCGACATCGCCTTTGCCGTCTATGGCTATGCGGTCCAGATCTATTGCGACTTCTCGGCCTATTCCGACATGGCGATCGGGATCGCGGCGCTCTTGGGCTATTCCTTCCCGCGCAACTTCGACCAGCCGTACCGGGCCAGTTCGATGCAGGACTTCTGGCGGCGCTGGCACATCAGCCTGTCCAGCTGGCTGCGCGACTATCTGTATATCCCGCTGGGTGGCGGCAAGAAGGGGCTGTGGGCCAGCTGCCGCAATGTCTTCATCACCATGCTGCTGGGTGGTCTCTGGCATGGTGCAGCCTGGACCTTCCTGGCCTGGGGTGCCCTGCACGGCTTCGTCCAGGTGGTCGAGCGGCTGGGTCGTTCCGCCTTGGGCAACCGCAAGGTCATGCCGACCGTCATCGGTGTTATCGTCACCTTCCACATCGTCTGCCTGGGCTGGATCCTGTTCCGCGCCGAGAGCTTCGGCATGGCTGTGGCGATGCTTCAGGGGCTGGGTCGACCCGGTCCCGTTCTGGCGCTGACGCCGCTGCTGCTGGTGCTGGTCGTCGGCGGCCTGGCCATGCATTGGCTGCCGCCGCGTGCGATCGAGGGGGTTGCGGTGCGGCTCAAGGAGGCTCCGGCCCTGACGTTTGGCTTGCTGCTGTCCGCCGCCTTCCTGATCCTGGAAGCGGCCCGCCCCGACGGCGTCGCCCCCTTTATCTATTTCCAGTTCTGAGGCGGGAGGCGTCATGACCCACGAGCCCGATCGCACACCACCGGCCACCCCCGCCGATCCCGTCAGCGACTGGATCCCGGAAGCCGACGCCCACGACCTGCGCACCTTTCGCGGGCGACTGCGCGCCTTCGGACGCAGCCTCTACCCGGCCGAGCCACCGCTGGATGCCGAGGCCACTGCGGCCGCCGACCGCCGCTGGACCGATGTCGTCATTCTGGTCGTCGCGGTCTTCATGCTGACGTTCAATGCGGTTTCGCCCCTGAACTGGTCGCGCGAACAGCCGCCGGGCTGGTGGTCCGTGACGGTCGGGCGGGTGTCGGAGGTCTGGGTCGATCAACTGGCCCAGGTCGGCACCGACATGCCGCGCCAGGGCATGCGCGACATCTGGCACAGCTGGCAGGACGCCCGCTTCCCCGGGCAGGAACCCGCCGAGCCGCGCCCGCCGACGTGAATATCTATAGTCCGCTCATCCCGGCGAAAGCCGGGACCCAGAGCTTTGGATGATCGGTGTCGCGGTGCGTGCGCGGTCGCTGGCCTGAAACACCCGCGCCAAGCTGGACGGAACTGGATCCCGGCTTTCGCCGGGATGAGCGGACGGGGAAGGGTTGACCCAAGGGCACGCCGACCCCTAGCGTGCCGCTCCCGTCGGGCTGGCGGGGTGTCATGGGACTGTTCTGAAATGCGTCATCGTCTGCTTGGCCGGGCCCTGCCCGCGTTCGTTCTTCTGGCCGCCTTTGCCGGTCCGGTCCTGGCCCAGGAGGCCCAGAACGGGGTCACCTACCAGCAGCCGCCCGCACCGATCGCCCAGATACTGGACACCAAGCCGACGCCGACCCCGTCGCTGAGCCCCGACGATCAGACGCTGGCCCTGTTTGACCGGTCGAACCTGCCGTCCATCGCCGAGCTGGCCGAGCCCATGCTGCGGCTGGGCGGCTACCGCATCAATCCGCGCAACAACGGCCCGGCCAACAGCCGCATCAGCTGGCTGACGGGCATGAGCTTCCAGCAGATCGAGGGCGGGGCTATCCGCCCGGTCAGCCTGCCTGCCGATGCGCGCTTCACCTCGCCCAGCTGGTCGCCGGACGGCAAGTCGGTGGCCTTCCTGATGGACGCACCGCAAGGGATGGAGCTGTGGGTTGCCGACGTCGCTGCCGCGACGGCGCGAAAGGTGGCCGATGGCTATGTCAACGCCGCAGCCGGTGCCGGCTTCGACTGGCTGCCCGACAACTCCGGTCTGGTGGTGCGCATGGTGCCTGCGGGGCGCGGCGCGGCCCCCGACACCACCCGTCCGCCGGCCGGCCCGACGATCTCAGAGACCGGCGGCCGTGCGGCCCCGACCCGGACCTATCAGGACCTATTGTCCGATGCGGGGGACGAGGCCCTGTTCGACCACTATTTCACCTCCCAGCTGGCGGTGGTGTCGCTGGACGGGACGGTCCGCCCGATCGGCCAGCCCGGCGTGATCCTGGGGGCGTCCGTGTCGCCTGACGGGGCGCATGTGCTCCAGACGCGCGTCAAGAAGCCCTACAGCTATGTGGTGCCCGCCGGCCTTTTCCCGTCCGAGGTGACGGTCACCGACCTGCAGGGTCGGGTCGTGCATCAGGTCGCCGACCTGCCCCTGCGCGACAACATCCCCACCCCGTTCGATTCCGTCGCGCCGGGCCCGCGCGCGGTCCAGTGGCGTGCCGATGCCCCCGCCACCCTGGTCTGGGCCGAAGCTCAGGACGGTGGCGACTCCCGCAGCGCCTCCGAAGTCCGCGACCGCGTCCTGATGCTGGCCGCGCCGTTCAACGGCCAGCCGGTCAAGCTGATCGATCTGGACGAGCGCTACGGCGGCGTCGACTGGGGTCGTGACGATCTGGCCATCGTCGGGAGCCGCTGGTTCAACACCCGCAATGAAACCCGCTATGTGGTCGATCCGTCAAACCCGGGTCAGGGCCGCGTCCTTCTGGAGCGCAACTATCAGGACCGTTACAACGACCCGGGATCGCCCGTGTCCCAGCCGACCGGCAATGGCTTCAACGTCATGCGCTTCACCCCCGACGGTTCGCGCGTCCTGATGACCGGCGCGGGTGCGACGCGGCAGGGGGAGTATCCCTTCCTGGCGGCGATGGACCTCAACACCGGCCAGTCCGAGCGGATATGGACCTCTGCTCCGGGGGCCTATGAAAGCCTGGTCGGCATTCTGGACGACGAGGGTCGCCGTCTGGTCACACGGCGCGAGACGAAGGACATGCCGGGCAACCTCTACATCCGCAGCCTGGACGACGATCAGACCGCCGCCCCGACCACAGCCCTGACCGCCTTCCCGGACCCCGCGCCGCAACTGGCCGGGGTGTCGCGCGAACTGATCACCTATACCCGCGCCGACGGCGTCCAGCTGTCCGGCACCCTGTATCTGCCCGCCGGCTACGACAAGGACCGCGACGGCCCGCTGCCGCTGGTCATGTGGGCCTATCCGGCGGAGTTCACCGACGCCGCCGTGGCCGGTCAGGTGGTCGATACCGACAACCGGTTCGTGCGTCCGGGCGGGTCCAGCCACCTCTTCCTGCTGACCCAGGGCTATGCCGTGCTGGACAATCCGACCATGCCCATCATCGGCGTGAACGGGGCCGAGCCCAACGACACCTATATCGAACAGCTGAGCGCCTCGGCCGAGGCGGCGGTCAAGGCGGTGGTGGATCGGGGCGTGGCCGATCCGGACAAGATCGCCGTGGGTGGCCACTCCTACGGGGCCTTCATGACTGCCAACCTGCTGGCGCACACCGACCTGTTCCGCACGGGGATCGCGCGTTCGGGGGCCTATAACCGGACCCTGACGCCTTTCGGCTTCCAGGCCGAGCAGCGCACCTATTGGGAGGCGACCGAGACCTATCAGGAGATGTCGCCCTTCACCTATGCCAACCGGGTCAATGAGCCGATCCTGCTGATCCACGGCGAGGCGGACGACAATTCCGGCACCTTCCCCGTGCAGTCGGAGCGCTTCTATGCCGCGCTGAAAGGGCAGGGGGCGACGGTGCGCTATGTCGTGCTGCCGCTGGAGGCCCACGGCTATCGCGCGCGCGAGTCCGTCGGCCATACTTTGTGGGAGACCGTTCGCTGGCTGGATCAGTACGTCAAGAATGCGGGCCCGCGTCAGGTGGCGGCAGCACCGGCGACGGCGGCATCGGGCACGCCCTGATTTCGTCGTCGCCGCGCTGCAACAATCTTGTTGCAACGCTGTTGTGTCTCGGTCCACCCTGACCGGACGCAT
>NZ_JAEMRO010000008.1:0-1587 GCF_016463295.1 Brevundimonas sp. | reverse complement strand
TGCAACAATCTTGTTGCAACGCTGTTGTGTCTCGGTCCACCCTGACCGGACGCATCAGCCTGCAGGAGCCGCATTGGCGTTCGACGAAATGTCCGGAATGGGCGGCGAGGTCCGCGACAGCTATCGCGGCCTTGCCCGGTGGCTGGCGGACGCGCCTGAGGGCCTGTTGCAGGCCCGGTCGCGTCAGGCCGAGCTGTTCTTTCGCCGCATGGGCATCACCTTCGCCGTCTATGGCGAGGCGGAAAGCAGCGAGCGCCTGATCCCCTTCGACGTGGTGCCGCGCATCATCGGTGCGGCCGAATGGGCGGGGCTAGAGGCGGGCCTGGTCCAGCGGGTCAATGTCATCAACGCTTTCCTGTCCGACATCTATGGCAAGCAAGAGTGTCTGAAGGCCGGGATCATCCCCGCCGAACTGGTGCTGACCAATCCCTACTATGTGCCCCAGATGCAGGGCCGTCGCCCGCCGCGCGACATCTGGGTCCAGATCGCGGGCGTGGACCTGGTTCGCACCGGCGAGGACGGCTTCTATGTGCTGGAAGACAACTGCCGTACGCCGTCGGGTGTCTCCTACATGCTGGAAAACCGCGAGATGATGATGCGGTTGTTCCCCGACCTGTTCGCCGACTATCCGGTGCGTCCGGTCGAGACCTATGCCGACATGCTGCTAGCTTCCTTGCGCGGTTGCGCGCCGCTGGGGGCCGGGTCCGATCCAACGATCGTGCTGCTGACGCCGGGGCCCTACAACTCGGCCTATTACGAGCACTCCTTTCTGGCCGACAAGCTGGGCGTGGAGCTGGTCGAGGGCAGCGACCTGTTCGTCGACGACGACCATGTTTTCATGCGCACCACCCAGGGCCGTCAGCAGGTGGACGTCATCTATCGCCGGCTGGACGACGACTTTCTGGATCCTCTGATGTTCCGCCCGGATTCGGCCCTGGGTGTGCCGGGCCTGATGACGGCCTATCAGGCGGGCAATGTGGCGCTGGCCAATGCGGTCGGCACCGGTGTGGCCGACGACAAGGCCGTCTATACCTACATGCCAGAGCTGGTCCGCTTCTACACGGGCGAGGAGCCGATCCTGAAGAATGTGCCCACCTGGCGCTGCCGCGAGCCGGAGGCGCTGAAAGAGGTGCTGTCTAACCTCGATCAGCTGGTGGTCAAGGAGGTCGGCGGGTCCGGCGGCTATGGCATGCTGGTCGGCCCGGCCTCGACCAAGGCCGAGGTGGAGGCTTTCCGCAAGAAGCTGATCAACGACCCCGACGACTTCATCGCCCAGCCGACCCTGGCGCTGTCGACGGCTCCAACGCTGGACAAGGGCGAGCTATCCAGCCGCCACGTCGACCTGCGCCCCTTCGTCCTGTCCAGCCCGGACGGCGTGAAGGTCGCCCCCGGCGGCCTGACCCGCGTCGCGCTGAAGGCCGGATCGCTGGTCGTCAACTCCAGCCAGGGCGGCGGGACCAAGGACACCTGGGTGCTGGATGTTTGAGATGATGGCACCACATTCCTCCCCCACCGGGGGAGGGGGACCGCGTAGCGGTGGAGGGGGCCTGCCCCAGACACCGGCGCTTGCGGTCAGGCCCCACCACC
>NZ_JAEMRO010000130.1 GCF_016463295.1 Brevundimonas sp. | reverse complement strand
TCGACCTGACCGGCGATACGGTCGCGGGCCGCCAGGATGTCATCGAAACTTACGCTCATGGGGTGTCCCTGCTGTCCGGTCTGACGCCGGACTGATGCCCGCTTTTGACCCAGCGGAAGGCGGGCCGCAACCTTGACCTTCGACCCCTTTGGGCCTTCTGTGCGCCAGCCCAGTCGCACGCTTACGGAGACCCGCCCATGTCCGCCCTCAAGCCGTTCGCCCGTCCTCTGATCGCCCTCGCAGCGGTCGCCAGCCTGAGCGCCTGTGCCACCGCGCCGATGGGGCCGGTCTATGGCGGGGCCATGTCCTCGACCTTCAGCGCGGCGGACTTCGCCTGGTCGGAACGTTCGGGCCCGGCGTCGATCGACGGTCGGGTCGACTATCGCCGCGACGGCCAGGCCTTTGCCTGCACCGGCTCGGTCGTGCTGACGCCGGTGACGCCCTACACTCGCCACCGGTTCCAGACGCTGTACGGGTCGACGGATCGTGCGGCGCTGCCGGCCTCGGTCGTGCGCTCGCGCAATGTGCCCGATCCGAACGGGGACTATCGCTCCTATGTGCGTCAGGCGACATGCGCCAACAACCGCTTCGCCTATGAGGGTCTGCCCGACGGGGAGTGGTTCGTTATCGCCACCGTCAGCGCAGGCGGCGACCCCATCGTCCTGATGCAGCGGGTCCAGACGCGCGGCGGGCGCCGGGTGCCGGTAACGCTGTAGCGTCCCTGAAACGGGCGACTTATGATGTCTGAGCGATCGCTGATCTTCGCCAGAGACATCTTGCAACTGGTGTTCCTCGGCGCGTGGATTGTCGGCGTGCTGGGTTGGGCATGGGCATTCTGGCACTTCATGCCGATGTGGTTTGCACGCTTTCAGAAGCGGGCTGAGCACAAAGGGTTCAGTCGTAAGGTCTTGATGGGGACTGCAGTGTTCGCTGTCGCGTTCTGCGTGGGCGTGGGGGCCATGGTATTTAGCGAAGCGTTGAACTTGCCGCCTCCTTGATCGCCACTCGAACCGTCCATCCGATCACAGATCGGTTTGTGAACCCTGTTCGCCTTTGTTTCGCCTTGTCTGACCCTCTTGGGTCGCGTTCGTCCATTCTCAGGAGGGAGCGCGTCCATGTCCCAGCACAACATCACCGGGTCCGAAGCCTTCGGCAAGAAGCCCATGGTCCTGCTGCGTTCGGTCAAGACCGGCGCCTTCCGCCGCAAGCGCGCGGCCCGCACCTGGGCCGCCTTCGTGGCCGGGGCGGTGGTCGCCGTGGTCGGTGGAGCGGTGGCAATGGCCGCAGTCTTCGGCCCGACCCTCTTTGGCTAAAGGCTCAGGACAAGGCGGCTAAAGGCTCAGGACAAGGCGCTCAGGATTGCGCGTTGCGGATCGCGGCGGCCCCGGCAAACGGGGCGATGATGCCCGCGAACAGCACATAGGCCGCCAAGAGGGCGAGCGCCGGTAGCGGAGACAGGCCGTTCGAGGCCCGCTCCAGGGCCCCTGCGCCGAACACCACCGGCGGGATGAACAGCGGCAGGATCACCACCGCGATCAGCAGGCCCCCGCGCCTTGAGCCCAGCGCCAATGCTGCGCCGAGCGCTCCGGTCAGCGCAAAGCCCAGCCCCCCGATCAGGGACGACAGCGCGACCAGCGGGGCCAGCGACGGCTGTAGGCCCAAGGTGATGGCCGCGACCGGCGCGGTCAGGGCCAGTGGCCAGCCGACCGCCAGCCACTGAGCCTTGGCCTTGGCGATGACCACCAGTTCCAGCGGCACCGGACCCAGGGTCAGCAGATCCAGCGTGCCGTCCTCCAGATCGCGCTCGAACAACCGCTCCAGCGACAGGATCGACGACAGGGCCAGCGCCAGCCAGGCGATGCCGCCTGCCACGGGCCTGAGACCCACCGGATCGCCGCCCGCCGCCAGCGGCAGCAGCACCGTCAGGCACAGAAAGAAGCCGCAGGCCAGCAGCGGCCCGCCACCGCCCGACCAGGCCAGGGACAGCTCGCGGCGGAACAGGGTCAGCAGGCCGCTCACCGTCCCCCTCCCAGATCGAGCGTGCGGGCCGGGACGGGCAAGGGGTCGTGGACGGCGGCGATGACGGCCCCGCCCTTGTCGATATGGGCCTGGATCAGCGTGCCCATGACCGCGCGCCAGCGGGCGTCGAGTGGGCTGAGCGGTTCGTCCAGCAGCCACAGCGGACGCGGCGCGGCGATCAGCCGGGCCAGGGCGAGGCGGCGCTTCTGCCCGGCCGACAGCTGGCGCACCTCCAGATCGAGCAGGGGCGTCAGGGCCAGCAGGTCGACGGCGGCGGCGATCCCGTCCGCGTCGGCCCCGGCATATCGCGCCTGAAACGCCAGTTCGTCGCCCGCGCGGCGTCCGGATTTCAGGCCATCCAGCGGGCCCTGCCAGTGCAGATGCCGCCGCCGTGCCTCGGACAACTCGACACCTTCGTAGGCGACCGTTCCCGCGTCGGGCCGCAGAAATCCGGCCAGGGCCCTCAACAGGCTGGTCTTGCCCGCGCCATTGGCCCCGGTCAGGGCGACGACCTCGCCGGAGGCCACACCGAACGTCAGATCACGGATCAGCACCCGTTCGCCGCGCGAGATCGTCAGGCCGGAAACGCTCAACATGGCACGCTCAGCATGAGGGCCTCGCCCGCGTCATTCCTGGATCAGCCGACGTGAGGGGTGACGATGCCCAGCGGCAGGGTGGTGACGTTCTTCACGCCCCGGGTGACGATGTGGCTCTCGCAGTCCGAGACGATGCCCAGGCTGAGCAGCTTGTTCCTCAGGAACTGGTCGAAGGCGTGCATGTCGGAGGTGATGATCCGCAGAACATAGTCCTCTCGTCCCGTGATCGTCGCGCACTGGACCACCTCGGGCCACTGGGCCACGGCGGCCTCGAAGATGTTCAGGTTGTCGGTGGAGGGCAGGCTGAGCTTGACGATGGCATAGACTTCGAAATCCAGGCCCAGCAGGGTGGCGTCCAGCAGGGTGACACGCTTCCTGATGAAGCCCGTATCCTCCAGCCGCTTGATCCGGCGCCAGCAGGGCGAGGCTGAGAGGCCGACGCGCTCGGCGACTTCGGCGACCGACAGTCCGGCGTCCTGCTGAAGGATATCCAGGATGCGGGCGTCGACGGGATCGAGATCATCAGCCAATGCGTTTCTCCCATTGTTGTTATAGGGCAATAAAATACCCGTGAACCGCAGAGTGCAAGGTGAAATTGGGCGAGCCTTGGCCAGCGCCCCATGCTAACACGGCCATCACGAGGAAAACGCGGTCGGATCAACCGGACAGCAGGACGGAATGAACAAGCCCAATAGCCAACCCCTGTCGTTGCGCGTGCCGGAGCCTTCGGGCCGTCCGGGCGACCCCACCGACTTCAGCCATCTGAAACTGGACGAGGCCGGAGCCGTCGACCGACCCGAGGTTTCGACCGCGCCCTATGACATGCGCGATCACGCCTTTCGCCTGGTGCGCGTCCTGGACGATCAGGGCCAGGCCGTCGGGCCGTGGAATCCGCGCCTGGACGCCGAGACCCTGAAGAAGGGCCTGAAGGCGATGATCCTGACCCGCGCCTTCGACGACCGGATGCACAGGGCCCACCGCCAGGGCAAGACCAGCTTCTACATGAAGTGCACGGGTGAAGAGGCCATCGCGGTGGCGCAGGGCATGATCCTGTCGCGCGAGGACATGGGCTTTCCGACCTATCGCCAGCAGGGGCTTCTGATCGCGCGCGGCTATCCGCTGGCGACCATGATGAACCAGATTTATTCGAATGCGGCGGACCCGATCAAAGGCCGCCAGCTGCCGATCATGTACTCGGCCAAGGACTATGGCTTCTTCACCATCAGCGGCAATCTGGGGACGCAGGTTCCCCAGGCCGTGGGCTGGGCCATGGCCAGCGCCTACAAGGGTGATGACAAGATCGCCATCACCTGGATCGGCGACGGCGCGACGGCGGAGGGCGACTTCCACAACGCCCTGACCTTCGCCGCCGTCTATCGCGCGCCGGTGATCCTGAACATCGTCAACAACCAGTGGGCCATCAGCTCCTTCCAGG
>NZ_JAEMRO010000129.1 GCF_016463295.1 Brevundimonas sp. | reverse complement strand
GCGATCATCAGGAAGAAGATCACGCAGCCCATGATCCAGATCATCTCGCGCGGGGCTTTATAGGAGCCGTAGTAGAGGCCGCGCAGCATGTGGATGTAGACCGCGATGAAGAACATCGAGGCCCCGTTGGCGTGGGTGTAGCGGATCAGGTCGCCGCCGTTGACGTCGCGCATGATGCGCTCGACCGAGGCGAAGGCCATTTCGGTATTGGGCACATAGTGCATGGCCAGGAAGATGCCCGAGGCGATCTGCACGACCAGGCACAGGGCCAGGATGGCCCCGAAGGTGTACCAGTAGTTCAGGTTCTTCGGCGTCGGCAGCGACATATAGTCGGCCCCGAAGCGGATGATCGGCAGGCGGGTGTCCATCCACCGCTCGATGGCGGTCTTGGGGACGTAGGTGGATTCGTGATCGCTCATGCTTCTGACCTAATCAACCGATCTGCACGCGGGTGTCGGAGACGTACTGATACTCCGGCACGACGAGGTTCAACGGGGCCGGCCCCTTACGGATACGTCCGGACGCATCGTAGTGCGAGCCGTGGCACGGGCAGAACCAGCCGCCGTAATCCCCGGCATTGAAGGTCGGCACGCAACCCAGGTGGGTGCAGGAGCCGATGACCACCAGATATTTCTCGTGACCGGCCTTGGTGCGCTCGACGTCGGTCTGCGCCGGGCTGCCGACGGCGCCCTCGCTGACGACGCGCTGCAGTTCGGCCGGGGTGCGGAAGCGCACGAACACCGGCTTGCCCTGCCATTTGATGACGACCTGCTGGCCTTCCTGAACCTTGGTCAGGTCGAACTCGATGGTCGACAGCGCCAGGGTGTCGGCGGCCGGGTTCATCGAATTGATCAGCGGCCAGGCCACCATGGCCCCGGCCCCCACCGCCGCGGCGCCCGCCGCGATGTGGATGAAGTCCCGACGGGTGGCCTCGCCACCTTCGTTGTTCTCAGTCACGACCGATTCGGCCACGTCATACTCCTCATACGCCGCTCTCAGGCGCGTCCTGCGACGGCGTCTTTGCGGCATGAACGCTTTAGCGAAAAACCCTCGGCCTGACCCGGTCTGGTTTTGCGGCTCATCGACGCAAGTTGCTGACGCCACTTGCGAAACAGTCGCAATTAAGACCGCGACAAGCCCCCGGCCCACGCGTAAAGAGGGCCTTAGAATGCGTCTCGCCCTTTTTCAACCGGCCATTCCACAGAACGTCGGCGCCTGCATCCGTCTGAGCGCCTGTTTCGGTGTGGACCTGCATGTGATCGAGCCGACTGGCTTCCGTTTCGACGACCGCGCCATGAAGCGCGCGGCTCTGGATTACGGCCCGCTCAGCCACCTCACCCGCCATTCGGACTGGGACGCCTTTCAGACCCATCGCGGCCCCGGTCGCCTGATCCTGTTCACGACCAAGGGGGCCACGCCTCTCGACGCCTTCGCCTTCCAGCCGGACGACACCCTGCTGTTCGGCAGCGAGACCTCGGGGGCCCCCGACCACGTCCACGCCGCCGCCGATGCCCGCGTCGTCATCCCCATCCGCCCGGACGCCCGGTCGCTCAACCTGTCGGTCAGCGCCGGCATGGCCCTGTGGGAGGGTCTGCGCCAGACGTCCCTGCTCACACCGCGCTGACCTATCCCTTCCCTCGCAGCCCTGCGAGCGACTAGACACACCTGCATGAGCGACGTGACCACCGATCCCCTGCTGCTGAAACAGGCCGAGACCCGCGCCTGGTTCGAGGCCCTGCGCGACCGCATTCATCTGGCCTTCGAGGCGCTGGAGGATCAGGCGCCGGCGGAGCTCTTCTCCGGTGAAGCCGGCCGGTTCGAACGCACGCCCTGGCAGCGGCCCGAGGGCGGCGGCGGCGTGATGGGCATGATGCACGGCCGGCTGTTCGAAAAGGTCGGGGTGCATTGCTCGACCGTTCACGGCAGCTTTCCGGCGGACTATGCGAAGACCGTGCCTGGTGCAGCGGAAGATCCGCGCTTCTATGCCACCGGCATCAGCCTGATCGCCCATCCGGTCAGCCCGCGCATACCGGCGGTCCATATGAACACCCGCTTCATCTCGACGACGAAAAGCTGGTTCGGTGGCGGGGCGGACCTGACGCCGGTGCTGGACGTGGATCGCCACCCGGAGGCCAAGGACACCCTCGGTTTCCACGCGGCCATGAAGTCGGCCTGCGATGCGCACGATCCGGCCTATCATGCGAAGTTCAAACAATGGTGCGACGACTATTTCTGGCTGGCGCACAGGAACGAACCGCGCGGCACCGGCGGCATCTTCTACGACCACCATGACAGCGGGAACTACGCCCGCGACTTCGCCTTCACCCGCGATGTCGGCGAGGCCTTCCTGTTCGCCTATTCCGAGATCGTCGCCCGCCGCATGGTCGAGCCGTGGACGCCCGAGGAGCGTGAGGAACAGCTGGTCCGCCGCGGCCGCTATGTCGAGTTCAACCTGCTCTACGACCGGGGCACCATGTTCGGCCTGAAGACCGGCGGCAATGTCGACTCGATCCTCAGCTCCATGCCCCCCGTGGTGAAATGGCCCTAGATGCCTGAGCCCCCGGCTTCGACGGGTGGCGGCGTCAACAGCAGGAAAGCCCGGATCCAGGCGGTCATGACCGCGCGGTCGTTCGGCTGTTTCAGGGTCTCCAGCACCTGGACCGCCAGCGCTTCGGGGATGCGATGCCCGCGCCGGGTCTCGATCAGGGCGGCGGCATAGTCGGGCTGGAACTCCGGGTGGCACTGGAAGCTGACGGCGTCGTCCCAGGCCAGACCGGCATAGGGTGTAAAGTCCGAGGCGGCGATGATGCGCGCGTCCGGCGGCGGAGCGACCACCTGATCCTGATGCGAGACGGGGATGGCGACCGATGCGGCCCGCGGGTGCATCCAGTCCTCGATCGCCGTGACCTGATAGCGATGCAGGCCGATGCCCCAGCCCTTGTCGGACTTTTTGACTTTTCCACCGAAAGCATGGGCCATGATCTGATGGCCGAAGCAGATGCCGACCAGGCGGGTCTGTCCCCTCGCCGCCCTCAGCCAGTCGATCAGCGGCGGAATCCACGGCAGCTCGTCATAGACACCGGCCGCCGAGCCGGTGACGATCGCGCCGGTGAAGGTCGACGGGTCCTCCGGCAAATGCCCGGCCTGGACATCGAAGCGCGTCGTGGCCACGCCCTCTCCCAGAAGGGCCCGGAAACGGGCCGGATAGTCGTCGAAGTCGTCCTTCAGCGCCTCGGGCGGATGGCCGGTCTCTAGGATGGCGATACGGGTCATGGCGGCTCCGGCTGGCCCATCGATATGGGCGATCGCGCAAGACGCGCCAAGCCCGATGCGCTAAGCCCCGCTCATGTCCGAGCCCGACCCCGTCGTCCTGATCAACGTCTATCGCTGCCAGCCGGACAAGCTGGACGCCCTGATGGAGCATCTGACCTCTCTCGTGCGGGCCCAGCGCGATCTGGAAGGCTATATCTCCGCGACCCTGCATCGCGGCCTGGGCGGCAAGGTCGCGGCGGTGCATTCCCTGTGGCGATCGCGCGAGGACTGGAAGGCCATGTCGCGCCACCCCTCCATCGCCATCCGCATGGAACCCATCATGGCCATCGCGACCTTCGAGCCGCATCTGTATGAGCCCGGCGAAGTGATCGACTAGTCACACCCCGTCAGCGGGCCGCGGCGGAGATCGGGGACGCGCCCCCTCCGCTAGCCTGATGCACACCTCTGACCCTTCTCCCCTTGCGGGAGAAGGTGGCCCGCGAAGCGGGTCGGATGAGGGGTCGATGTAGCGTCTGACGATTGGACGATGGCTTCGTGGTCGAGCAGCAATGGATTTGATGTCGGTGCGACCCCTCATCCGTCAGCCTTCGGCTGCCACCTTCTCCCGCAAGGGGAGAAGGATCAAATCAGGCACCTCATATAGCGACCATTTGCTGAGAATTCGCCGCCAACCCGCATAGTTTGATCCGCCAACCCCCTGATACCGCTCCGCAATCCGCCACGACCAGCGACCGATCCCCGCCATAGGTAGCGCGTGGCTCATAATCCTCCCCGTCCCGTCGCCGGGAAGGGCGCAAGGCCTTGCGGCTTGTCGC
>NZ_JAEMRO010000048.1 GCF_016463295.1 Brevundimonas sp. | reverse complement strand
GTTCTATGCGTTCGAAGTGCTGGGGCTGGGCGGCGAGAGCAATCTGCACGTCGCCATCGGAACATCGCTGGCCACCATCGTGGCGACGTCCTGGCGGTCCCTGAAGGCGCACCGCGACCATGGGGCGGTGGACGAGGTGGTGCTGAAGACCTGGACGCCGTGGGTGGCGCTAGGCGGGCTGATCGGCGCGGGGGTGGCGGGCTTCACGTCGATGGAAGGGCTGGCCATCGTCTATGGAGTCTGTCTGGCGCTGATCGCGGCGCAGATGGGGCTGCTGCCCGAGCGGATCGTGCTGAGGCGGGACATGCCGACGGGCTGGGGTCGACGGGTGACGGCGACCGTCATCGGCGGGCTGTCGGCCATGATGGGGATCGGCGGCGGCAGTTTCGGTGGCCTGACCATGACCCTGTGCGGACGGCCGATCCATCAGGCGGTGGCGACGGCGTCAGGGTTCGGCCTGGCCATCGGGGCGGCGGCAACGGTCGGGTTCGTGGTTTTCGGCTGGGATGCGGGAGGACGGCCGCCGCTGTCTCTGGGCTATGTCAACATACCGGCGGCGGTGGTGATGGGGCTGCTGACCACGGCGGTCGCCCCCTATGGCGCGCGGCTGGCGCACCGGCTGAACAAGACGACCTTGAGGCGGGTGTTCGCGATCTATCTTCTGCTGACCGCGCTGTCCGTGGTGGTGAAGGCGCTCTGAAGTTGACGCGAAATCTGAGCCCGTGCGCAAGTGCGCTCGAACCGATTTCGCTCTAGGACTTCAGCGTCAGGGTCGTCGGCGTGGCGGTGAAGCTGGACAGCCGTCCCAGATAGCTCATGCCCAGAAGCGAATGCGGCAGGCCGTTCTCGATCACCAGGGCCTCGACGTCGTTGACGCGCGTCCCGCCGATGCTGACCGAGGCCAGGGTGACGGGGGCGGCGCGGACGCGGCCGGCGGCGGTGACGATGGTACCGGAGAAGTCGGCGGCCGTGACATGCACGCCCAGACGCTCCGCATCGGAGCGGGTCAGGGCCACGACGCTGGCCCCCGTATCGACCATGACGCGGATGGGACGGCCGCCGGTACGGACGTTCATGCGCGCCTCGGCCCAGTAGTGGCCGTCCTCGGAGCGGGCGATGCGGGTGTCGGGGCCGGTTGCGGCTGCCGGTGCGGTGTCAACGGTCACGGGCGCAGCCACGGACACGACGGCGGCCTGGGCCTGGCCCCGGTCGCCCAGCTGGTTGACCCAGAAGGCCGCCGTCAGCGAACAGGCGATCGCCAGGGTCAATACACCAAGGTTGGACAGGTTCAAACGCATCGGACCGAACACACTCACCAGAACACAACCGCTTCTGCGGCTCTGACACCCTGGCAGGGGTCGGTTGGTATGCGGTGAACGGGCGTGGTGGACGGGGGGTTAAGGAGCAGGGGTTAGGTTCTAGGGACTAGGGACTAGGGATTAGGGATTAGGGACTAGGGATTAGGGGTTAGGGAGAGCGCAAGCCGGAACAGGTTCGGCCCTAGAACCTAGCCCCTGAAACCTAGAACCTCCTGCTCGCGCTCAGGCAGCGCCGCCATGATCGCCGCCCGTTCTGCATCGCTGAAGCCGCTCCAGCCCGCGATCTCGGATAGGGTGCGGTAGCAACCCAGGCACAGGCTGGAGGCTCCGTCGACCACGCACACCTGGACGCAGGGGGTAGCGATGGAGCGGGGCGGGCCTTGTGGCGTTGGCGACACGTTTGATGACATCGGTGCGAAATATGGTCCGGTTGCGGAGTATAAATCTTGCATTTTTCGGCGCGTGCGCTAGATAGGACGCTGACGCGAAACGACTATGACGGTGAGATCCCCGAAAAGCACGACGCGTCTCTTTTCATCTTTCATCGAAAGGAGACGCCAAGATGAATAACAAGGAGCGCAACCTCCAGCACGCCATGATGTCCTTCGCCCTGTGGGGCGGGATGCTGGTGAACACGAAGAACACGAACGGCGCAGGCGACCGTGCGGTCAGCCACCCGTCCAACTTCGTGCCCATCAAACTGGACCGCAAGCGCTAGAACAGCGACTGCGGCAGTGAGAAGACCGAGCCCCGGCCCCGCAAGGACCGGGGCTTTTGTTTGGGTGCTATCGCTCGGCTCGCGGAGCCTCGCGGCTTGAGCGCGTGTTTGGGCGCTATCGCTCGGCCCGCAGGGCCTCGCTGCTTGAGCGCGTGTTTGGGCGCTATCGCTCGGCCCGCAGGGCCTCGCTGCTTGAGCGCGGGGAGCGAATGCGGCACAGCGTGGCCATGACCCTGATCACGCGCGAACGCCGAGGCCCCCTCGAAATCTGGACCCTGGACCGGGCCGAGCGGCTGAACGCCCTGCCCGATCCGCAGGATGGCGAAGCGTTCGCGACGGCCTGCGAGGCGGTCAATGCGGACCGGACCGTTTCGTGCGTGATTCTGACCGGCGCGGGGCGGGCGTTCTCGGCAGGCGGCGACCTGACGGCCATGCGGGACCGGCGCGACCTGTTCGGCGGCACCGGCATCGACATCCGCGAGAACTACCGCCGGGTCGTGCACCGGATCGTGCGCTCGCTCTACAGGCTGGAGGTGCCGCTGATCGCGGCGGTGAATGGGCCGGCCATGGGGCTGGGGTGCGACATCGCCGGGCTGGCCGACATTCGTATTGCGTCGGAGGCCGCCAGCTTCGGCGTGCCCTTCCTGAAGCTGGGCATACTGCCGGGCGACGGCGGGACCTGGCTGATGCCGAGGAACGTCGGCTATGCCCGCTCGGCCGAGTTGCTGTTCACGGGACGGACGCTGGATGCCGCCACCGCACTGGACTGGGGCCTCGTCAACCGCGTCGTGCCCGCCGACCGTCTGATGGACGAGGCCCTGGCCACGGCGGCGCAGGTGACCGCCCAGGCCCCGCACGCCCTGCGCATGACCAAGGCCCTGCTGCGCCAGGGCCGCGACGCCACCTTCGACCAGATCCTGGAAATGACCGCCGCCATGCAGGCCCTGGCACACCTGACGGAGGACCACGCCGAGGGGGTCAGCGCGGTGCTGGAGAAGCGGGCGCCGACGTTCGAGGGACGCTGACAAACAACGACATTCGGGGCAGGCTGCGACCATGATCGAGGGGCTGGTGTTCGGTTGGAGGACGGCGGTGCTGACCGTCGCGGCGGCGGTCATCCTGCCCATTGTGATCGGCCTGTGGACCGCCTTTCACGGGCGCACGGCCGCGCGGACCATGGCTCTGCTGCTTCTGGTGCTGGTCGGGGTATTCACGCCATGGCTGATCGGGTTCGCTGGAGCCTATGACAAGTGGCGGTGGCTGACGTTTCTGCCCGTGGCCAATCCGTTATGGGCCCCGCCGCTGCTATATCTGTACGCCCATGCCCTGACACGGGGACGGTGGCCGGTGCGGGGCTGGCGGCATCTGATCCCTGGCGGGGTGCAGTTCACGTGGCAGGCGGTCAGTTTCGCCCTGCCCCTGACGCTCAAGAACGCCTGGGCCGACCTTAGCCTGCCGATCACGGGGCCGGTGTTTACATTCGCGCTGACGATCAGCTTCCTTGTCTATGGCCTGGCGATGATCCGGCTGCTCCAGGCCTATCGGCATGCGCTCGCCCAGCAACGCAGCGACGATGCGCGGTTCGCCTTGCGCTGGCTGAACCGCGCCATGGTGGCGGCCAGTGTGCTGGCGGCCTTGTGGACCGTGTACGGCTTGTGGGACGCGATCTCGCCGCTGGGGTATCGCGGGCTGATGGGCCTGTATGCCGCGCTGGCCGCCATCGCGGTCTATCTGGCCATCGAGAGCTGGCGTCAGACGCGGGTCGCCTATCCGACGCTGGAGGCGCTGACGGCGGTGGCACCCTCGCCGGCCAGTCCCGCACGCGACTGGGGCGCGCGGGGCCGTGCCTGGGCGGACACCGTCCGCCGAGAAGGCTGGGCCGCCGAGCCGGAGCTGAGCCTGACGACGCTGGCCGCGAGGCTGGGCACCAACACCGGCTATCTGTCGCGAGCGATCAACGAGGGGCTGGGCGTCAACTTCTCGACCTTCGTCAACGACCTGCGTAGCGAGGCGGTGGCCGAACAGATGAAGCGGGGCGCGACGGCCTCCGTGCTGACGCTGGCGCTTGAGGCGGGATTCAGCTCCAAGGCCAGCTTCAACCGGGCGTTCCGCAACCGGTTCGGCCAGACGCCACAGGCCTATCGCGCCGGGGTGGCCCGGGTGCCGCAGGTGTCAGATCGTGAATAAATTACTGTAGCGATGATCTGGGACGCCAGGGGACAAGCCACGAGTCAGGGTGGCCGCCTTCACAACCGGAGCCCGACCATGCTGATCCTTGCCCTGACATCCGCCCTGCTGATGCCTGCTCCGACCGACCCGCGCGAAGTGGCGCTGGAGGTGCGGACCGCCCGCTTCGAACAGGTCCTGGACGCCGCGGTCGAGGCCATCGAGGCCGACATCGCCCTGCCCGTCCGCCCCGAGATGCGTCGCCAGTCGATCGCCCGGCGCATCGCCGTCCTGACGCCCGAGATCAACGCCTATGCCCGCGACATGACCGCCGGCTTCGCGGCCCTGGGCGAAGGCGAGACGCCCGAGCGCGCCGCCGAACTGCGTCAGTATGGCGAGGGGCTGACGCGGTATCTGGACGGCTTGCCGGCCGAACTGACACGCGGAGCCGAGGCGGAACTGACGGGCGGTGGCCATTGACCGGGGTCGTCCTCTCTCGCCGTCAACTGGTGGGCGTCGGGGCGGCGGCGGTCGCCGTCGGCGCTCTGTCCCGGCCCGTCAGGGCCCTGGCTCAGGTCGAGACGCTGTCGCCCGCGGCGATGCGCGAGGATGTCCGCATGCTGCGCCGCGCCTATGAGACGCTGCATCCGGGCCTGTTGCGCTACAATACGCCGGAGCAGATCGCCGCCGGTTTCGACCGGCTGGAGGCGGACAGCGCGACGCCCCAACCGCTGGAGGCCTTCTATCTGCGGCTGTCGCGGTTTCTGGCGACGCTGCGCTGCGGGCATTCCTATGCCAACTTCTACAACCAGTCGCGGGCGGTCCAGACGCGGCTGTTCGAGGCCTCCGACCGCCTGCCGTTCCCGTTCCTGTGGCTGGGCGACCGCATGATCGTGACCGGCGATCCAACCGACACGGGCATCAGGCCGGGCAGCGAGATCGTCAGGCTGAATGGCCGTGCGGCAGGCGAGGTTCTGGCCGGGCTGATGACCGTGGCCCGCGCCGACGGCGGCAATGACGGCAAGCGGCGTCAGCTGATGTCGATCCAGGGGCAGGACGGCTATGAGAGTTTCGACGTCTTCTATCCCCTGATATTCGGATCGCGTCCCCGCCATGCGCTGGAGGTGATCGGAACGGACGGCCGCGCGCGGCGAACCGAGGTGGAGGCGATCTCTCTGGACGCGAGGCGGGCGCAGCGGCCAGCGGTGATCGACGCCAGCGACGACACGCCCGCCTGGACGATGGAGCGACGCGGCCAGGCGGCAGTGCTGACCATGCCGGGGTGGGGCCTGTACAACAGCGACTGGGACTGGGCCGGATGGCTGAATGCCCGGATGGACGCGTTGGTGGCCGAAGGTGTTGTACGGCTGGTCGTCGATATCCGGGCCAATGAGGGCGGGCTGGACTGCGGCGACGTACTGGCCGCGCGACTGATCGAGCGGCCCATCATGTCCGACACGGCGCGGCGGCTGGTGCGCTATCGCCGCATTCCCGACGAACTGCGTCCCGTGCTCGACACCTGGGATCGCGGCTTCGACGACTGGGGAGACGACGCCCGGCCCTATGACGATCGCTTCCTGACCCTGGCCCGCAGCGCTGGGGAAGGCGGTGTCATCGAACTTAGGGGGCCAAGATTCACGGGTGAGGTGCGCGTCCTGATCGGGCCACAGAACAGCTCGGCCACCTTTGGCTTTGCCCAGATGGTTCAGCGCGAGCGGCTGGGCATCCTGATCGGCGAAACCACCGGCGGCAACCGGCGAGGCATCAACGGCGGGGCCTTCTACTTCCTGCGCCTGCCCGCCACCGGCCTGGAAGCCGACCTGCCCCTGATCGGCACCTTCCCGCAGCAGCCCCAACCCGATGGGGGCATAGCCCCAGACATCGCCATTCCGCGCACAGCCGAAGCGATCGCGGCGGGCCGCGATCCCGTGATGGAGGCGGCGCTGGCCTGATAACGGCTCAAGGGATGGCGTTGAGCGGAGTCTTAAGGAACCGGCGGCCCGAGGCTTCGGGCGGCGGCAGGGCCCCGGCACGGATGTTCATCTGCAGGGACGGCAAGATCAGCTGGGGTGGCTTCAGCGTCGCGTCGCGGGATTCGCGCAAGGCGACGAAGTCGTCTTCGCTGCGGCCGGCGATGTGGATGTTTGACGCCTTCTGAGCGGCGACCGTGGTCTCCCAGCGGAAGTCGGTCCGTCCTTGCGGCAGATAGTCATGCCCCACAAACATCCGCGTCTGGTCCGGCAGGGCCAGCAGACGCTGGATCGAGCGGTACAGCGTCCGCGCGTCACCGCCGGGAAAGTCGCACCGCGCGGTGCCGTAGTCCGGCATGAACAGGGTGTCGCCAACGAAGACGGCATCGCCGATCCGATAGCTGACACAGGCCGGGGTGTGGCCGGGCGTGTGCAGAACCTCGACCGTCAGCCGGCCCAAGGCAAAGGTGTCGCCGTCGTCATACAGCCGGTCGAAGACCGAACCATCGGGTGTCACGTCCGTCGCCTCGAACAGGTCGCCGAAGGTCTTCTGAACGCGCGCGATCCTGGCCCCGATGCCGATGGGGGCACCGGTCATGACACGCAGAGCATCGGCCCCCGACAGGTGGTCCGCATGGGCATGGGTATCCAGCACGCCGATCAGATTGAGGCCCTTGTCTTTCACGTGCTGGACCAGGGCCGTCAGGGCCTGGCTGTCGGTGTGGGCCGAGGGGGCATCGAAGGCGAGTACGGGATCGATGATCAGGGCCTGGCCCGTCGCCGGGTCGGAGACGAGATAGGTCACCGTGTGGGTCGCGGCGTCGAAATAGGCTTCGACGTCCGGGGCCGCGATATCAAGCGGGGGGGTCACGAGGGTCATGGAAGGCTCCTTCTGGAGCTTTTATATATGAGTACTTGCTAATTTAGCAATGTCTAATATATTGGCGACATGATCGATATCGATGACATCGGGCTGGAAGCCTTTCAGACCAATGCGGGCCGCGCCTCGGCCCTGCTCAAGGCCCTGTCCAGTCCGCACAGGCTGATGGTGCTGTGCCAGCTGGGCGACGAGGAGCGGTCGGTGACGCAGTTGCAGGCGGCGGTGGCCCTGTCGCAGTCCGCCCTGTCACAACACTTGGCGGTGCTGCGCGAAGAGGGTCTGGTGACCACGCGGCGTGAGGGCACGTCGATCCTGTACCGCATCGCCGACCCGGCGGCCCTGAAGGTCATCGCCGTCCTGATCGAAATCTACTGCCCCCCCTCCCCCAAGGATGACTGACATGCTCAAGACCCTGACCCCCGCCGACGTCGCCGCCCGTATGAAGGCCGGCGAGATGATCCTGATCGACATCCGCGAGGCCGACGAGTTCGCGCGCGAGCATGTCGCCGGTTCGCGCCCGGCCCCGCTGTCCGGCATGACCGGTGAGACGCTCGGACATGACAAGCCCGTCGTCTTCACCTGTCGGACGGGTAATCGCACCGGCGTCAACGCCGCCAAGCTCGCTGCCTGCGCTCCGGGCGAGGCCTATGTGCTGGAAGGCGGACTGGAAGCCTGGAAGGCGGCCGGCCTGCCCGTGCGCCAGGACCGCAAGGCCCCGCTGGAGATCATGCGCCAGGTCCAGATGACGGCCGGAGGTCTGATCCTGCTGGGCGCGGCCCTGGGTCTGCTGGTCCACCCCGGCTTCTGGGGATTGTCGGCCTTCGTCGGGGCCGGTCTGTTCGTGGCCGGGGCTACCGGCTTCTGCGGCATGGCGACCCTGCTGGCCGCCATGCCCTGGAACCGTACAGCCAAGGCCGCATAGGCCGTGGACCCGCACCTGCTGCAACTGGGGCTGGCGGTGGCCAGTGGCCTTGTGGTCTCGCTGCTGCTGACGGTGTTCGGCGGTGGCGGGTCCGTGCTGGCCGTGCCGCTGCTGCTCTATGTCGTGGGGGTGCGTGATCCGCATGTGGCGATCGGCGCGTCGGCGGCCGGGGTGTCACTGAATGCCCTGACGGCGCTGGCCGGACAGGCCCGCGCGGGGCGGGTCCGCTGGCCCTGCGCCAGCCTGTTCGCCGCCTTCGGCATCGTCGGGGCCCTGGCCGGTTCGACCCTGGCGAAATCCATCGACGGCCACAGCCTGCTGATCTTCTTTGCCGGAGCCATGGCGGTCGTCGGCCTGGCCATGCTGAGGCCCGCGCGCAGCGAAGGCTCGACCGCCGTGCGCCTGAGCCCCGGCATGGCTCCGGCCCTGGCCGTCTCCGGTGCGGGCGTCGGGGCAGCGTCCGGCTTCTTCGGTATCGGCGGCGGTTTCCTGATCGTGCCCGGCCTGATGGCGGCCACGGGCATGACCCTGGCCATGGCCCAGGCCTCGTCGCTGGTCAGCGTCGCCGCTTTCGGCGCGACGACAGCGCTGAACTATGCCGCCTCCGGCCTGATCGACTGGCCCATCGTCGGAGCCATGGCCGTCGGCGGCCTGGCCGGAACCGCCATCGGCCAGCCCCTGGCCCAGCGCCTGTCGACCCGCGCCCCCCTGGCCCGGAAACTGTTCGCGGGCCTTATCCTGATCGTCGCCGTCTATGTCGCGGTACGGGCGGTGGGGTGATGGCCCGTTCCACGACCTAATCCCACTGTCATGATGCACATACCCAGACAGATGAAGCTCGACACGAGAAGTGCACAGTGGGGCGAGGTGTCCAATGCGACCGCATAAGCCGCAGGTGCCAATGCCTGGAGGTAGCGCGCCGGTGTAAGCAACAGGGCCTGACGCACGGCGTACCGATCCGGCCCGAACACGTGTAGCGGCAGGACGCCGGATGCGACGGACAGCAGGCCATTGCCCAACCCCTGTCCGACGGCCAGCAGCGGAGCCAGACGGGAGCCGCCTGCAACAGCCATTGTGGCACCCAGCGGATGGAGCAGGCTGGCGATCCGCACGGTCATCACGGGATGCGACTTGTGCAGGACCAACAGGTCGAACAAGCGCGCAGCCACGGCGCTGGCCGCCATCAGACCGGCGGCCCAGGCAGCCTGAGCAGGCGTCAGACCCAGCTCGACAAGTAGTCGTGGAAGGTGCGCCGCCATCGCGGTCGAAACCATCCAGCCGCCGGCGAAGACGCCCGCGAGTTGAACCATGTGGCGGTCCCAGCGAATGGATGAGACGGGACTGTCGCTTGAGGTTAGACGCGACCCTCGGGGCGGCAGAACCACCGCGACCAGCGGCAGGCAGATCAATAGATGTGCGGCGGCCCAGACGATGCAGGCAACGCGCCAGTCGAACGTTTCGACGATCAGGCGACTGATCGGCCAGCCAAGGCCACCGCCCAGCGCGCCAATGAGCGAGACGGCTGTGATGGATCGTCGGGCCTTGGCGCCGTGGATTTCAACCAGGGTGGCAAAGGCCGTGCCATACAGGCCGGTCGACATGCCGACACCGAGCACGCTCACTCCGACCAGCAAGATGAGAGGCACGGCCGCTGTTGCCATGACCAAAAGCGCGCAGGCAAAGGCGAGATGCGCCCAGATCAGAACGTGCCGCCCGCCGCACTGCTCAATCCAGCGACCGGCCGTCGGGGTCAGGATTGCAGAAATCAGGAAGGCGATCGACAGGGCGGCGAAGATGCGTGTCGGCGGTAAGCCGAACGCCTGTGCCATCGGGTCAGCGAGAATGCCCAATAGATAATAGCTGGAAGCGAAGGCCACGATCTGGCCAAGCCCAAGAACCGGAACGACAAGGCGATCGCGTACAGACATGGCACTGGATCGCGGGATTGCTGTTCGCGTGAAAGCAACATATCGGCTGGAGTATGTTCGAAAATCTCACAGCCCATGCTGGCTTGCCGTCGTTGAATGGCTTGCGGGCGTTCGAGGCCATGGGCCGCACAGGCAGCGCTACCCTTGCGGCGGCTGAATTACATGTGACCCACAGCGCCGTCAGTCGGCAGGTGAAGGCGCTGGAAGCCGCCTTGGGGGTGCAGCTGTTCGAAGGACCGAAGCATCGGCTGACGTTGACCAAACACGGGCAGACGCTGCTGGCCGGATTGACGGAGAGTTTCGATGGGCTAACGGCGGCGGTACGGAGGGTCCGTGACCCCGATGTCGTGCGGCTAGCCGTCCATCCTAGTCTGGCAGTGAAATGGCTGGTGCCACGACTGACAGACTTCGAAGCTCGTCATCCGGGCGTGACGCTGTTGCTCAGCGAGCTTGAGCTGACTGCCCTGCGTCAGCGGGGTGCCGACCTGGCCCTGCGTTTCATTGATGCCGATCAATCGGACGAACCGGGCGTTGAGTGCTTGGCGCAGAACCGCATCGGCCTGGTCTGTGCACCTGACTGGGTGGCCAGGCTGGCCATAGCTCCACGCCTGACGACCCGTACAAGAGAACAAGCCTGGGCGCAGTGGGAGGCGCTCGGCAACCATGCGGTACCCAGTGGGCGGAACCGCACGCTTCCGCATCTGCATATGGTGGCGGACGCCGCAGTGGCCGGACTGGGCGCAGCGATTCTGCCCTTGGCCATCGTGGAAGATGACATCAGGACCGCGAAACTGGTCGCGCCATTCGGCTTCGTACATGACGGCGGAGCAGTGGCAGTGATCCGCCAGCCGGGCGAGACGACCCGCAGCGAGTGGACCGTGCTGCGCTGGCTGAGGGATCAGGCCGCACGTCGCGGACCTGACCCCGAGTAGTTGACCCTACCCCCGGTTCGGCGTCTGCATGGAGCGGTTGGCCGGTACGCCGACGGTGGCGGTGCGGGGAGCGCCCGCCGTTTCGCCCGGCTTCATGAACTTGACCAGGACGCGCTGGCCGATCAGCAGGGGGGCGTCGCCGACGGTGACGACGACCTCGACAACCCGCTCGTCGGAGCGTTGCGAGGGATCGTCCGACGCCAGCTTGCGGGCCCCAAAGACGGCGGCGCGGCGCAGGACGGTGCCGACATAGACCTTGGTCGTGTCGCCTTCGGGCGTGACCTCGACAGCTTGGCCGGCGGTGATGTTGGGGATGTCGCTTTCGACGATCTCGGCGCGGGCGATGCGCGGGGCGTCGGGCTCCAGATCGAACATGTTCGACACGTTCAGGGTCGAGGCACCGGCGCCGGGGTTGGCATAGCGGCGCACGATGCGACCGTTGGCAGGCGCGCGGATGACCGTCAGCTCGACATTGTAAGCGGCCTGGTCGCGGCGGGCGCGGGCGGTGTCGACGGCGGCGCGGGCCGAGGCCATGCGGGCCTCTGCGGTCGCGATGGCGTCACGGGCCTGATCCAGCCTCTGGGCGGCGACGAAGTTGGTGGCGACCAGCTGTTGCAGACGATCGAACTCGCGCTGGGCGGTGCGGATATCGACCTGGATCTGGCGCAGCTGGCTCTCGGCCTGGGCGACGTCGGCGGCGGCGCTCTGCAAGGCCAGGCGGGGTTCGTCGTCCTCCTGACGGGCCAGGATCTGGCCAGCCGTGACGCGGTCGCCCTCCTGAACCAGGACCTCGCGCACCACGCCGCCGCGACGGGCCGCGATCTGGATGATGCCGCCCTCGACATCCACCTTGCCGTTGGCGATGGCCGCATAGGGGCTCTCGACCTTGGTCGCCTCGCGCTCGGCCTCCTCAGCCTTCTTTGTGGCGGCGGCGTTGTTCATGAAGACGACGATCAGGCCGACGACGACGATCAGCGCGACGCCGATCCAGGTCCATTTGCTTTTCAGGAAGCCGGGCATTCTTGGAGGTCCTTCAGGGCGTTCAGTGCGACGCGAGCGTGGCGTCGGGATTGGGGATGCGGCGCTGATCGTCGATGATCACGCCGTCTTCGATGTGGATGACCCGGTCGGCCCAAGCTTCCAGCCTGGGGTCGTGGGTGACGCAGATGACCGCCGCGCCATGCTCGGTCGCGGCCCGGCGCAGCAGGCGGATGACCACCTGGCCATTCTCGCCGTCCAGGGCCGAGGTCGGTTCGTCGGCGAACAGGATCTTGGGGTCCTTGGCCAGGGCGCGGGCGATGGCGACGCGCTGCTTCTCACCGCCCGACAGCGCGGAAGGCCGCTGGTGCAGGCGATGGCCCAGGCCGACCTCTTCCAGCGCCAGGGTCGCGCGCTTCCTGGCCGCATCGGGCGACAGGCCCTGATATTTCAGCACCGTCGTGACCTGGGCCAGGGCGCTGAGGGCCGGGAACAGGTTGAAGCCCTGAAAGATGAAACCGCAGTGATCCAGGCGGAACTTGTCGATCCGGCCCGACGACAGCTTCCACATGTCGTCGACGTCCAAAGCATCCACCCGCCCGGCCTCGGGTCGCAGAAGGCCGGACAGGGCGGCGATCAAGGTGGACTTGCCGGAACCCGACGGCCCCATGACCATGGTCAGGTCGCCGTGCCGGGCGTCGAAGTCCACGCCTTTCAGCACCTCGACAAAGGCCTTGCCGGACTTGAACCGCTTCACCAGGCCTGTGGCCTCGATGGCGGCGGAGCCGTGACGGCCGTGCAGCTTGGTATGGCCGGTCATCGCAGCAGGTCCGCAGGTTGGCTTTTCTTCAGTATGCCCATCGACAAAAGGCCCGAGCCCATGGCGATCAGGATCAGACCGCCGCCGACGACGATCAGCAGGATGGGCGGAAGCGAGATGATGACGGCATTGGCCGCCGCCAGCAGCGACACCAGCCAGGTCAGCAGAATGGCCGCGCCAACGCCGACGACGCCGACCCAGAAGCTGAGCTCCATGACGATACGCCGCAGCGATCCCATGCCGACGCCCAGAGCCCGCAGGGAGGCGAACTCCTTGATGTTGGCCATGATGGCCCCACGAAGGGTCTGCCAGGTGATGGCCACGCCGATGATGATGCCCAGAACGACGCAGCCGCCGATAATAATGACCAGAATGCCCTCCTCGAACATGGCCCCGGCGTTGGCATCGGCCAGCTCCTGACGCGTCCAAGCCTTCCATTGGCCGTCGCCCTGGACGTTCAGCTGATCGGCGACATACCGGGCCTGTGACGGGTCGCGCAGCTTGACCATCAGGGGACCGACGCGCGGACCGGTATCGGCCTGGCCCAGCATACGCAGGGTGTCGCGCGACATGACGACATTGGCCTGCATCATGTTGGGATAGCCGCGGGTGATCGCCGCCACCGTTACGGTCTGGCCATTATACAAGGCCTTGTCGCCAAGCTTGACACCCAGTTGCGGCAGGGCGGTCTCGTCGACGGCCACCGTATAGGGCTGACGCAGGGCGTCGATCAGGTCCTGGGAATAGTCGGTCGGAATGGTGACGGCATCCGGCGTGGTGTCGATGATGCTGGCCTGAACGAAGGCCTGACGGGGCGCATCCATCTTGGCCCGGTCGGCCTGGGACAGGGTCGGATCGACGTTCTTGACGGACTGGAAGGTGCCGCCCGCACCGTCCAGCGGCTGGACCTCCACGACCTCGGGATTGTTGTAGACTAGGGGGATGAAGCGGCGCGGCACGCCGGACGGACCGCCGATCAGGCTCTTGGCCCCCGGCTGCATGATGATGACGTCGGCACGCGACCGTTCGATCTGGGCCGTAAAGCCCTTGCCGATGCCGATGAAGACGCCGGTCATGGCCAGGACGAGCAGGCCGGACAGCGCCAGCGCCATGACGGCCGCCATGTAGCGGCGCCACTCGAACAGCAGTGTGGAAAGAGCGAGAGACATGGGACCCCTTGGTTGTCCGCTATCTGACGCCGCCAGGTGTTCCGGCCAAGTTAAATCGGGGTAAGGCGGCGAACCCTGACATGAAAGAGCCTGTGGACGACGGCGCGTCTTCAGGTCTAGTTATCCTGTAACAGCCCGCAGTGAATGGACGGGCCAGGGAGAACCACCAGATATGCTGTTTCGTTCGCTTCGGTCCGCCATCGCCGCGACCGCCTCCATCGCCACCGTCGCCGGGGCCCTGGCCGTTACCGCCGCCCCGACCGTGGCCAAGGCCGACGAGGGGATGTGGACCTTCGACAACTTCCCCATCCAGATGGTGAACGACAAATACGGCACCCGGATCGATCAGGACTGGCTGGACCGTGTCCGCAACTCGGCGGTACGCCTTCAGGGCTGCTCGGCCTCGTTCGTGTCCGAGGACGGCCTGATCCTGACCAACTGGCACTGTGTCGTCGGCTGCGTGCAGGACCTGTCCAGCCCCGAGAACGACTACGTCAAGAACGGCTGGATGCCCGCCACCCGCGAAGAAGAGAAGACCTGCCCCGGCCAGACGGCCGAGGTCCTGACCGACATCGTCGATGTGACCGACCGCGTTCTGGGTGCTGGCGAGGGCCTGGAAGGCGCAGCCTTCAACGCCGCCCGCAGCGCTGAGACCGCCAAGATCCAGGAAGAGAACTGCGCCGGCGATCCCAAGTTCAGCTGCCAGGTGATCAGCTTCTATCGCGGCGGCCGCTATGCCCTGTACAAGTTCCGCCGTTATGACGATGTGCGTCTGGTGTTCGCGCCCGAGAACCAGGCCGCCTTCTTCGGTGGAGACCCCGACAACTTCAACTTCCCCCGCTATGCGCTCGATGCCGGTTTCCTGCGCGCCTATGAGGACGGCAAGCCGGTCGAGACGCCCAACTTCCTGAAGTGGAACCCCGAGGCGCCCAAGGAAGGCGACGTCACCTTCGTGGCCGGCAACCCCGGCACGACCCAGCGTCTGCTGACCATGAGCCAGCTGGAACGCCTGCGCGACCAGGCCCTGCCGACCCAGCTGATCCAGGGGTCCGAACTGCGCGGTCGCCTGCTGGAGTATTCGCTGGAGGATGACGAGGCGTATCGCGCATCGTTCGATACCATCTTCGGCCTCGAGAACAGCTTCAAGGTCTGGTACGGCCAGCAGGCCGCCCTGACCGACCCGGCCTTCATGGCGACCAAGCGCGAGCAGGAAGCCGAACTCCGCCAGCGTGTCGCAGCCGACCCTGCCCTGCTTCAACGCATCGGCGATCCGTGGACGGAACTGGAAGCGGTCGAAACCGCCGCGCGCGATCTGTACCTGCCCTATCGCCAGCTGGTGCAGGGCGCCGGTGGCGGCTCGCAGCTGTACAGCTATGCCCGCGCCGTGGCCGGGGTCGCCCGCGACAACGCGCGCCCCGAGGCCGAGCGCCGTATCACGCCGGCCCAGCGCACGGCCCTGGAAGGCCGTCTGGCCACCGTCCTGCCGGTCACGCCCGCCATCGACGAAATCCAGATGCGCCAGTGGCTGTCCAAGACCCGCGAGTATCTGACGGTCGACAATCCGACGGTGAAGGCCATGCTGGGTCGCGAAAGCCCGGAGGCCCTGGCCGAACGTCTGATCGCCGGGACCAAGCTGGCCGATCCGGCCTTCCGCGTCGCCGCCCTGTCGATGACGCCGGAGCAACTGGCCGAGGCCGATCCGCTGATCGGTTTCGTCCTGGCCAATGAGGCGGCCGGTGCCGAGGTGGCGGCCCAGTGGGCCAGCACGGTCAGCGCCCCGACGGCACGCGCCGCCGAACGCGTCGCCCAGGCCCGCTTCGCCGTCTATGGTGACAACCTGTATCCCGATGCGACCTTCTCGCTGCGCCTGTCCTATGGCCAGGTTCAGGGCTGGACCTATCGCGGCGTGACGGTGCCGGCCTTCACCTATATGGGCGGCCTGTACGAGCGGGCGACCGGCTCGGTGCCGTTCAATGCGGCCCAGAAGTTCCTGGATGCCGAAGACCGCATCAACAAGGAAACCGTCTATGACTTCGTCTCGACCAACGACATCATCGGCGGCAACTCCGGCTCGCCCGTGATCAATGCCGCGGGCGAAGTGATCGGCACGGCGTTTGACGGCAACATCCACTCGCTGGGTGGGTCGTTCGGCTATGACGGCAACTTGAACAGGACGGTGTCGGTCTCGACCGCCGCCATCACCGAGGCGCTGCGGGTCGTCTATCCGAGTCCGCGCCTGCTGGAAGAGCTGGGGGTCGAATAGACCTCAACCGATCTCCCTCCCTCACAGAGGGAGGGTCGTCGGCGCAAAGCGACGACGGGGTGGGAGGGGCTCGGCGATGCGAGCACTGAGCTTGTATTGCCCTAGCCCTCCCCACCCGGTCGCTGCGCGACCACCCTCCCCCGAGGGGGAGGGAGACCTTTTGTGCTGGAGCAGCCCATGCGTTTC
>NZ_JAEMRO010000047.1 GCF_016463295.1 Brevundimonas sp. | reverse complement strand
GCCTTGGTGACGATCCGGTCCACGACGATGTCGATGTCGTGCTTGAACTTCTTGTCCAGCGTGGGCGCGTCCTCGATGGCGTAGAATTCGCCATCGATCTTGAGCCGCTGATAGCCGGAGCGCTGCCATTCGGCGATCTCCTTGCGGTACTCGCCCTTTCGACCCCGCACGACGGGGGCCAGCAGCAGGATGCGTTCGCCGTCGGGCAGGGCCGACAGCTTGTCGACCATCATCGACACGGTCTGGCTTTCGATCGGCAGGCCGGTGGCGGGGGAATAGGGCACACCCACGCGGGCCCAGAGCAGGCGCATGTAGTCGTGGATTTCGGTGACCGTGCCGACGGTCGAGCGCGGGTTCTTGGATGTCGTCTTCTGTTCGATCGAAATGGCCGGCGACAGGCCCTCGATCAGATCGACGTCCGGCTTGCCCATCAGCTCCAGGAACTGGCGGGCATAGGCCGAAAGGCTCTCGACATAGCGGCGCTGACCCTCGGCATAGATGGTGTCGAACGCCAGCGAGGATTTGCCCGATCCCGACAGGCCGGTCATGACGACCAGCTTCTCGCGCGGGATATCGACGTCCACGCCCTTGAGATTGTGCTCGCGGGCGCCGCGCACGCGGATGAAGTTGTGCTTTTCAGTCATGAGGTCCGAGAGAACGCGGGAGGCTGGGCCTGGGTCCAGGGCGACAGCGCTATATGGGGATCGATTTGCCGATTTCAGCAAGAACAATATGGGAACATGATGTCCGCTTGCCAAGCGGTGCCAGGAATGCGCTAGGCTGAACTCGGAGGGAAGCAATGAACCAATCTTACCTGGCTCTGGTACCGGTCGCATGCGTGATGGCGGCGTGTTCCGTACCCACCATGGCGGCGAACGAAGAACTGGCCGTGGAAGCGCGCGATGCCTATGCCGATCTGGTGGAAGGACGTGACGATGCGCTCATCGCCAGACTGTCGTCTGCCAACTCCGAGGCTGAGGTCCGGGCCCAATTGCCGATGCTGAGGTCGTTCGCTCCCGAAGGTCTTCCACCCCAACCGACGACGACGGGGTGGCGCTCCGAAGTGACCACATCGGGTCAGCGCTATGCTCTGGGTCAGATCTATGAATATCCGGATCGCAGTGTCACGGCCCAGACGGTGTTCCTGAAGGAAGACGGGGTCTGGAAGATCGAGAGTTTCAACATAAACGCCCGCATGAAACCCGTTGGTGCGTCAGGCGCGGGGTCAGACGAGGCCTTGATCGTTGTAAAGGAGTGAGATCGATGGCCCCTGCGGGCGGTTGACGCAGGGGTTGCGCGACGCGGCGCGAACCGCCATCCTCATGGCCTGAGTGTTTATGCAGGAGCTTCGACGATCATGATCAGCGCTTTGGAAATCGGTCTCGCCCTTTCCGCTGTCGCCTCGCTCGTGGTCGCCTATGTCTCGCTCCAGCCCAAACCCAAGCCTGTCCCCATCCGCGTTCGTGACGCTGGATCGCGTCGCCGCCCGAACGCCTGACGGGCATAATCTATTCGACAATCTGAGCCTGGCCCTCGGCCGGGAGCGCACCGGACTGGTGGGCCGCAACGGTGTGGGCAAGACCACGCTGCTGCGCCTTGTCGTGGGTCTGGATGATCCGGTCGAAGGACAGGTCACGCGCGCCGGCCGCGTGGGGTGGCTGCCGCAGGCGACGGGCCCCTCGAGCGAAGCGGTGGCCGAAACCCTGAGGGTCGCCGGGCCGCTGGCCGTTCTGGTCAGGGTTCTGGCGGGACGTGGCACCGCCGAAGACCTCGACAAGGCCGACTGGGGTCTTGAGGCGCGGATCCATGAGGCGCTCGCGCAGGTCGGACTGACCGGGTTGGACTTGGACCTCAGTGTCGCGACCCTGAGTGGCGGCGAACAGACGCGGTTGCGTCTGGCGGGCCTGTTGCTGGATGCACCGGACCTGCTGGTCCTGGACGAGCCGACCAATCACCTCGATGCGGCGGGCCGGCACCTGATCGCGGACGTGCTGGGGCGGTGGCCGGGTGGCGTGCTGGTGGTCAGTCATGACCGCGATCTGCTGCGCCGGATGGACCGGATCGTGGAGCTGTCGTCGCTGGGACAGCGCGTTTATGGCGGCAACTACGACCTCTACGCCGAGCGCAAGGCCGCAGAGCGGGCGTCAGCGGTTCAGGCGCTGGAAACGACGACGCGGGATGCGGATCGCGCCGCGCGCGAGGGTCGCCAGGCGCTGGAGCGAAAAGCGCGTCGCGACCGGGCCGGCAAGGCGGCGCGGGCCGCAAGCTCAGACCCCAAAATCCTGCTGGACGCCCGGGCCGACCGGGCCGAGCGGAGCGGGGGACGTCTGAACCGGCTGGTCGAGCGGCAGGTGTCGGACGCAAACGCCGCCCGCGCGGAGGCGGAACAGGCGGTCGAGCGGACGCGCGATCTGGCACTGTCGCTGCCATCATCCGGTCTGGGCGGCGACCGGACGGTGGCGACACTGGAGGATGTGGCGTGGCAACCGCCGGAGAGCGCG
Source organism: Brevundimonas sp. (assembly GCF_016463295.1). Taxonomy (GTDB): domain Bacteria; phylum Pseudomonadota; class Alphaproteobacteria; order Caulobacterales; family Caulobacteraceae; genus Brevundimonas. Next base: position 13,837 of record NZ_JAEMRO010000047.1, on the reverse strand, counting down.
CCGGTGCTGGCAGGGTTGAACCTGCGGATCACCGGACCGGAGCGCCTGGCGATCGTAGGGCCGAACGGCGCAGGCAAGACCACCTTGCTGAAGATACTGTCAGGCCAGATTGCCCCGACGCGCGGCACGGTGTCCCGACCGGTGCGCACGGCCATGCTGGATCAGGACATGGCCCTCTTGCGTCCGGACGAAACGGTTCTGGACGCCTGGCTGCGGCTGAACCCCGGCGCGTCGCAGAACGAGGCCCAGGCCGCTCTGGCCCGGTTTCTGTTCCGCAATGTGGCGGCGCAGAAGCGGGTCGATGTGCTGTCGGGCGGCGAGCGATTAAGGGCGGCGCTGGCCTGCGTCATCGGCCTTCAGCCGCCGCAGCTTCTGATTCTTGACGAGCCGACCAATCATCTGGACCTCGAGTCGATCCGGGCCGTCGAGGCGGCGCTGACCGGCTATGACGGGGCCCTGGTGGTCGTCAGCCACGATCCCGATTTTCTCGAGGCGATCGGCGTGACCCGGACCCTGGACCTGGGTCAGCCCCAGCCGACGACTTCGCCCTGACGGCGAGCTGCGACCGGGCCGCTCGCCGAGGGCAGGCGCAGCACCGGTTCGGCGGTCGCCTTGCCGAACAGCCAGCCCTGGCCGTAGGTGACGCCCATGGTCCGCAGCTTGGTGGCCTGGGCCTCGGTTTCGATCATTTCGGCCACGGTCGAAATCTTCAGATCGGTGCACAGATCGACCAGATGGCTGATCAGCTTCTGGGCCCGTTCGGTCTCGCAGACATTCTGAACGAAGCTGCCGTCGATCTTGACCGTGTCCAGCGGCAGGCGGCTGAGATAGTCGAATGAGGCGGCCCCTACGCCGAAATCGTCCAGACAGATGTGGATGCCGGCCTTCTTCAGGGCCTTGAGCCTGCGGTCTGCGGCTTCCAGGTCGGCCAGGGCGGCGGTTTCGGTGACTTCGACCATCAGTCGTTTGCGCAGATCGGGCTTGCTGGCTGTCAGGCCGAGCAGGCCCTGGATGTAGGAGTCGCTGGCCAGCGAGGCGCCCGACACATTGATCGCCACCTTGATCAGGCCGAAGCCCGAGCGCTGCATTTGCGCCAGGGCCTTTTCGGCGACGGCCAGATCGAACGCCTGAATGAGGGCCATCTCCTCGGCCATCTTGATGGTGGCGGCCGGACCGCCTGTGCGGAAACGCGACAGGGCCTCGAAATGATGGACGGCCCCCGACTTCAGATCGACGATCGGCTGATAGTGCAATGAGAAGTCGCGGGTTTCGACCACGGTGTTGAAGGCGTCGGCCTCTCGCATTGTGCTCTTCAGGCGTTCACTGAACCCGGAGCCGGCGGCGTCGATCCCGTCGTCCTTGAGGCAGTCCTCCAAGGCCATGCGCAGGGCCCGCAGCGCCATGCCGGGGGAGGTGCCGCCCGCCAGCGTCGCCTCGGTGCTGCGCACCATCAGCTCGACGCCCTCATCGAGAGCGGCCTGACGGATTTCAGCGGCCAGATCGGTCTTGTCGCCGGTCAGGCGGATGACGGCGAAGCGCTTCTCGGACAGTTGGGCAGCACTGCCGCCATCGACCGACGACGCCTGCAGCACGGACTGGATATGGGCCGTCGCGCGGCTGTGCTCGGCATTGTTGCGATCCAGGCCGGACACCTCGACGAAGGAGAAGGACATGTCGGCGGTCGGATCGTCGGCCATGATCTGTCGGGTGTGGTCGACCAGGCCCTCGGACGTCAGCATCTCCTTCGGCGGGGCCTCGGCCTCACTGAAGGCTTCGCCGTCCCAGGTGAGAGAGCAGGAGAGGGCGGGAGCCAGCTCCGGAAGGCTGAAGGCCCGGAAGCGGGCGCGGCGGACCATGCCGTCGTTTCCAGTGACGACAATCTGAAGCTCGGATGTGCGACCGCCCGACTGCAGCGCATGCAGGGCCTTGGCGACCGGCTGTCGGCTGGTAGCGCTCAGAATGTCGGTGAAGCGCTTGCCGCTCCAGAGCCGTCCGGGATCGGCACCCGCGGTGACGCCGGCCCCGAGGGCGAGCGTGACCTTGGTATCGCCATCGACCTCGACCAGCACGTCGGCGGCGGCAAAGGCGAGGCCCAGAAGGCGGGATTGGAAACTCATGACCGGTCAGATACCGGACAAGGCTGAAAACAATGGTCCATGAACAGGCTTAACCGATTGCTTCCAAAGGTTTGTGGCTAAGCTTGTGCATTGTAGGCGACCGCGCGTCCGTCGGCGGCGCTGGCACGCCCGGAGGCCCCATAGGCGGAGGGCGATCCGCGCTGGCTGGCAACCTCGGCGGCGATGGTCTTGACCAGACCCTCCGAGACGATGCGAGCAGCCTCGACCGCCAGGGCATGGCGGGACAGGACGGCCTCAAATGTCCGGGTCGCGGCGATCAATCGCTGGCGTTCTTCGGCGGGCGCGGGAGCCAGTTCAGACGGCGCGGCCTTGATGCGGGCCGACTCGCGGCGATAGGCGTTGGCGAGGTCTTGGGTCTGGCCCACCGTGGCCGCGACATCCTGCGGGCGGCGGGTCTCGAAGGCGGCGGCTTCCTCGGCCAGGCGCGCGGTCAGCCTTTCGGTCAGGTCGATCATCTGGCGCACACGGGCGGTGGCATTCAGGGTCGCGGTCTCGGCGGCGGTCACTGGGCCTGCTCCTGCATCTTGATCATTTCCGAGACGATGGTGTCGGTCAGGCCGATGCCGCCGGCCTTGACCGTCTGTTTGGCCATGGCCTCGACCAGAAAGCCGCGCCAGGTGCCCTCGGCCTCGCCCCCGCCGAAGGGCGCCTCGGTCGACAGGCTGTCGAACATGGGTTTCAGCATCTGGGTCAGGAAGGAGGCCTCGAAATCTTCTGCGGTCTGGCGCATGCGCTCGGGCACGACACGGGGCGCGCTGGCGTTCAGGAGGGCAGGAGAGACGGTCAGATCGGTCATGCTCACATCACCTCGATGTCGGCTTGCAGCGCGCCGGCGGCCTTGATGGCCTGAAGGATGCTGATCATGTCGCGCGGGCTGACGCCCAGGGCGTTCAGGCCATTGACCAAGGTGGCGAGCGAGGTGCCGCCGCCGACGATCCGCATTTCGCGGCCCAGTTCCTCCTCGACACTGACATCCGACTGCGGCGTGACGACGGTCTGGCCGCGGCTGAAGGCCTCAGGCTGGCTGACCTGCGGGTTTTCCTGGACCGAGATGGTCAGATTGCCCTGGGCGATGGCGACAGTGGAGACGCGCACGGCGTCGCCCATGACGATGACGCCATTGACCTCGTCGATGATCACCTTGGCCGGGCTGTCGACCGTGATGGGCAGGTTTTCGACCTGGCTGATGAAGCCGGCCATGCCCATCTGGCCGGGGGCGCGCAGGGCGACGACCGTGCCGTTCTCGGCCAGGGCCGTGCCCGGGTAGGTGGCGTTGATGGCGGCGGCGACGCGCTGGGCCGTGGTGAAGTCGGGGTTGCGCAGCGTCAGCCGGACCTCGTTCATATTGGCCATCTGAAAGCCGGTCTCGCGCTCGACCGTGGCCCCCGAGGCGATGCGGCCTGCGGTGGGCACGCCGCGCGAGACGGAAGAGCCCGATGCGCCCGAGCCGGACACGGCCCCGGTCTGGATGGAGCCCTGGGCGACGGCATAGACCTCGCCGTCCGCGCCTTGCAGGCTGGTGACCAGAAGCGTGCCGCCCAGCAGGCTCTTGGCGTCGCACATGGACGAAACGCTGACGTCGATCCGGGCTCCGGGGGTGGAGAAGGGCGGCAGTTCGGCGGTGACCATGATCGCCGCCAGGTTCTTGGAGTTGGAGTTGGCCCCGCGAATGTTGACGCCGAGGCGCTCGGTCATCCCCTCCAGCGACTGGCGGGTGAAGGGGCAGTTGCGCAGGCTGTCGCCGGTGCCGGCCAGGCCGACGACCAGGCCGTAGCCGACCAGCTGGTTGGAGCGCACCCCCTCGACGGCGGCGATGTCCTTGATCCGTGACTGAGCCTGGGCCGGCAGTGCGAATCCCACCGCGGCGGCGGCGACCAGGAAGGAGGCGAGCAGTTTCTGCATCGTGAGGCATCCGCGAACAGTTGTCGTAAACCCTGTTGCGAAGGTCGTGCCACGAAGAAACATGAGTGATTACAGAGGCTGGAGCGTAAGTCCGCCGGGTTGGCGCGGCAGAATCTGCCGGGGCATTAACCAAACAGTGACGGTGGACCGCGAAGGTGGCGCGGTGTCACGGAGTCCATTCCCATGAAGGTCACCGGCCCGTCAGGACCGTCCGCACCGCAAGGATCACGACCCGCCAGAGCCAGTGGCGGATTCAGCCTGCCTCAAGCCGGGGCCGCCGGATCGACCCATGCGACCGCGGCCACGGCGGCACCTGCTGGTGTCGGTGATGTTTCGGCCTTGATGGCCCTTCAGGGGGTCGAGGATGTGATGGAGCGGCGGCGCCGGGCGGTGCGGCGCGGCAGCGGCATCCTGGACCGTCTGGAAGAACTGAAATTGGCGCTGCTGTCCGGTCAAGCGGGTGAGGGGACTCTGGAAAATCTGGCGCGAACTCTGCGGGAAGATCGTCCCCAAGACTCTGATGCGGGCCTGAACGGCCTCCTTGATCAGATCGATTTGCGAGCCGCGGTCGAGCTGGCCAAGGCCGATCTGCGCCGCAGCGCAGCATAACCGTCCGGATTTCCTCGCCTATTCGGCTTCACAAAGCGCCGGGTGATGAAGAAATGTCACGCCTCGCGGATTGATGAAGCGTAGCCGGTTCACGGCTTGAAGAGCCGTGTTGCCCAGACTCGCCTGCATCCCTATAGGCAGGGTTGCGCCAAGGGGGGCGTCTGTTGAGAGCGTGGGTCGATGAACGCAATAGCGTCTATCAAGGCCGAGGACGGGGTCGAGTATCGACCCTCCGACGCCGAGCCGTTCATGAATGATCGCCAGCTGGCCTATTTCCGGGGCAAGTTGCTGGCGTGGAAGGATGACATCCTGCGGGAATCCAAGGGGACGGTCATCAATCTGAAGGCCGAGACCGAGAACCATCCGGACCTGCTGGACCGCGCCTCGTCGGCCTCGGATCGGGCGCTGGAGCTGCGGACGCGGGATCGTCAGCGCAAGCTGATTTCCAAGATCGACGAGGCCCTGCGCCGGATCGAGGACGGCTCCTACGGCTATTGCGAGGAAACCGGCGAGCCGATCAGCCTGGGTCGTCTCGAAGCCCGGCCGACCGCCACCCTGTCCGTCGAGGCCCAGGAACGCCACGAACGCCGCGAGCGGGTTCACCGCGACGACTGATCAGCCGGTCAGAGCTGATCTGACGTCCGTCCTGGCGAAGTCGTCACCCTTGTAAAGCAGGGGTGCATCGTTTTCCTTTGCGAGTGCAAAGGCAAAGCAATCTCCCAAATTCAGTTTTGCCGGCGTGCGTTTGCCGAAGTCCCGCTCGGCATTGGCGGCCAAGGTTGCCGTCTGGGATGTGGCGGCGGAAATCCTTATTCCAAATGCGGCGATCATCCGATCCAGGTCCACGACACCAGCCTCGCCTCGGAGGCTTCTTAAACGGATCGCAGCTTCCCAATAGCCGACGGGCGAGAGGAGCAGCTGTGATTCATTTGCCATGACCCTGCGGAATGCCATGTCTTCCGGTTCTCGTAGCAGCACCGCCAGCAGGGCAGAGGCATCCACCGCAATCACTTGGGCAGCCCGTGTTCGTCATAGATGTCATCGTCGGTCAGCAACGAACCAATGACCGGCAGGCTGTTGAAATGGGCGACGATTTCTTCGACTGCGGCAAGCTTGGCACCGACCTCCGCGTCGCGCTTGGCCGTCAGTCGTTCGTCACGCTCCCTGACCATCTCGTCGACCAGATCGGTGATGGATTTGCCTTCCAGACGCGCAAGCACACGCAACCGCTCCGCGACCTCCGGCTTTCGGATTTGCACAGGTGCATTCATGACAGAGGTGTTTTATCATGATCTCGGTCCCATTTCCATGCATGCCTTGACTTGGGCGGGTTGCGGCGCGACCTACGCGCCTCGCTTCAAGGTCGCATCTCCATGACTATCAAGGTTCGTTTCGCGCCGTCGCCGACGGGAAAGCTGCACGTGGGCAACGTCCGCACGGCGCTGGTCAACTGGCTGTTCGCGAAGGGACAGGGCGGCAAGTTCGTGCTGCGCATCGACGATACCGATCTGGCGCGGTCGACGCCCGAGTTCGAACAGGGGATCGAGGACGATCTGACCTGGCTGGGTCTGGTCTGGGACGAGCGGTACAATCAGTCCAAGCGTTTCGATCGCTATGAGGAGGCGGCCGAGCGGCTGAAGGCGGCGGGGCGGCTCTACGCCTGTTACGAGACGTCGGAAGAGCTGGATCGTCGGCGCAAGGTGCAGCTCTCGCGCGGCCTGCCGCCGATCTATGACCGGGCCGCGCTGGAGTTGACCGACGCCGAGAAGGCCGCGTTCGAGGCCGAGGGGCGCAAGCCGCACTGGCGGTTCAAGCTGGAGGGGCGGCGCGTCGCCTGGGAAGACCTGTCGCGCGGTCATGCCGAGGTCGATACGGCGTCGATGTCTGACCCGGTGCTGATCCGCGAGGATGGGCTGTTTCTCTACACCCTGCCGTCGGTCGTGGACGACATCGACATGGCCATCACCCATGTGATCCGGGGCGAGGATCACGTGACCAATACCGGCGCGCAGATCGAGATCTTCGAGGCCCTGGGTGGCCCGGTGCCCGGTTTCGCGCACATGCCGCTGCTGGTCGGTGCGGATGGACAGGCGCTGTCGAAGCGTCTGGGGTCGCTGTCGATCGCGGACATGCGCGAACAGGGCTATGAGCCGATCGCCATCACCAGCCATCTGGGCCGTATCGGCACGTCAGATCCGCTGGAGGTCGCGGCCTCGGTCGAGGCGCTGGGCGAGAGTTTCGCCTTTTCCAAGATGGGCCGCTCTCCGGCACGCTACGACACCGCCGATCTGGATCGGCTGAATGCCCAGGCCCTGCACGTGATGGACTATGCGACGGCGCGTCCGCGGCTGGTCGAGCATGATGCCGACCTGGGTGAGACGTTCTGGAATGCGGTGAGAGGTAACCTTCAGACCTTTGCCGATGTCGTTGAAATGGCTAAGATCGTTCGCGGTCCGGTGACGCCCATGATCGAGGATGAAGCCTTCGCTGCGGCAGCGCTTTCGGTCCTGCCAGAGACGGTGGACCACACGCTGTGGTCCGTCTGGACGGCCGCCGTCAAGGATGCGACCGGGGCCAAGGGCAAGGCATTGTTCATGCCGCTGAGGCTTGCGCTGACGGGCCAGCCGCATGGGCCGGATATGGCGACGCTGGCCCCCCTGATCGGGCGTGAGCGGATTGCGCGGCGCCTGCGGGGCGAGACAGCCTGATCGCTGCAGTCAACTGAGCATGGAAAAAGGCCGCTCTCGCAGGAGGGCGGCCTTTTTGATGTTGATTGAGCGCCGGTGGATCAGGCGTTGCAGGCCGCGATCTGTTCGGCGGTCAGGGCGGTGCCCTTGTAGGTGAAGGCGGTCACGGCGCCGAAGCGGGCAGCGACCCGGCGGCAGGCGCGGGGTGCCGGCTGATTGGCACCGCCCGTGGCCGTGCAGGTCGAACCTTCGCAGCGCCAGGCGGCCCCGTCGATGATGGTACGACCGGCCGGAGCCTTGGCGGCGTCGGCCAGAACGGCGCTGGATGAAGGGGCCTGGGCGACGGCGGGGGCCGCAATCAGAAGCGCAGCGGCGATGAACAAGGCACGCATGAGAAATCTCCGACGATGGGGAGGCGACGAGCGCCGTCCTGCGGTCAGTGTCAGTTTCTAATCGCAACTGTCAAGTCGCGTTTCGAAACAGGACGCCCAACCAGATGATCGACGATTACTTATCGCTGATCATGTTGCAAGTGTGGCGCGTCGCCGCCGTCGCGGACCGCCTGCTGGATCGCAGTCATGGCGTCCTCGACCGTGTCGCAGATAACCCAGGCCTGCAGGAAGGAAGCGGGCGTCATGCCTTCTTCGACGCTGTGGCGCATGACGGCCATCAGGGCGTCCCAGAAGCCGTTCAGATTCAGGAAGACGACTGGCTTGTGGTGCAGGTCCAGACGCTTCCACGACAGGATCTCGATCGCTTCTTCCAGTGTGCCGACTCCTCCGGGGGCGACGATGAAGGCGTCGGACTGGTCGTACATCAGGGTCTTGCGCTCGTGCATCGATGTCACGACCAGGGTCTCGACGTCGTCGAAGAGGCGTTCGCGGCTGCGCAAGAAGCCGGGCATGATGCCCAGCACGCGGCCGCCGGCTTCATGCGCGGCGCGGGCGGAGGCGCCCATCAGGCCCACGCCGCCGCCGCCGTAGACCAGCCGCCAGCCTGCCTTGGCGGTTTCACGACCCACTTCGCGAGCCGCCTCCAGATACTCGGGCCGTACGGTCTCCGAAGAGCCGCAGAACAGGCAGACGGAAAGGCCGTCAAACGGCTGGATGGTGACGGGTGACGACATGGGGCCTCGGGTAAAGAATGAAGACAGCGCGGGCCACGCCGCGCTAACAGAGGCGCTACTCCTATCCTTGCGGGCGGCGCGATGAAACGGGCGATGTACCGGAATGCGACGATAGCGGCAGCGACGGGCCTGATGCTTGCCGCAGGCCTGGGCCTGGCCGCCTGTACGCCGGCGCAAGACGGTGGTGCGGGGAAGGCCCAGGGCGGTTCGTCGCCCTCAGCGTGGAATCAGACGCCGGTGATCGAAGCGGCACAGGTGGTCGGGCGCGAGGTGAGGCTGTCGGGGTCGGCCCAGCCCGGGGCCCGGATCGTGCTGCGCAGCGCCGCAGGGGCGGCCTATGCGGCCGTGGCCGGCGATGATGGCCGCTTCGACCTTCGCATGGAGGCACCCGCTCAGGACCTGTGGCTGAAGCCGGAAACCCAGGTGGGGCAGGATGCGGCTCCTTCCCCGGATACCCTGCTGATCCCGGCCAGCGGGCAGGGGCCCATCGCCGTCCTGCGTGCCGGTGGGCCGACACGTCGTCTAGATCGAGCACCTACTCTGGGAGCCATCGACAGCGACGGACAGGCGCGGCGTCTGGCCGGACGGACCGCGCAGGGGACGCAGACCCTGCCGGTGCAGGTGGGTGAAATGTCGGTACAGGCTTTTCCGGACGCCGCCGGAAACTGGAACGTCGTCCTGGGCCCAGAGGCGAGCGGGGATCGGGTCGTCATCGGCGACCAGACCTTTGTCTGGCCGGGGCAGGGGGAGGCGGTCGGTCAGACACCCCGGCGTGAGCGGGCCGGAGAAGGCTGGCGGGTGGTCTGGGCCGAAGGCGGGGCGCTGCAGACGGCGTGGCTGCCGGATGTACGGTGACCCGTTCACCTTTCGCTAACCAATTCCCTTCAACCGGGGACGGTCTTCCGGTTTTCGTGAGACACCCACCATCACCGAACTTTTTCAGCCCGGCGCATGCGTCGGGCTTTTTTCTGGCCGGTCGGCAAATGATCTATCGATGTCGGGAAAAGCGAAAGGATGGCTCCGCGGGTAGGATTCGAACCTACGACCAGCCGATTAACAGTCGGCTGCTCTACCACTGAGCTACCGCGGAACAACTTCCTTTCGGGAAGGCGGGCGCTATAGCAGCGCCCATCGGCACCGCGCAACGGAAATATCGCACCTTGGCCCTGATCCGCATCGAAGACCCCGCCGATCCGCGTGTTTCCGGGTTCCTGGATATCCGCGAGCGCGACCTGACGGGGCGGCAAGGCCTGTTCGTGGCCGAGGGGGAGGTGGTGCTGAACGTGCTGACCTCGCCGCAATCGCTGTGCCGACCGGTCAGCCTGCTGATCGATTCGAAGCGGGTGGAAGCCTTGGGCCCCATCGTTGCGCGGCTTGACGACGATGTGCCCGTATTCGTGGCGGAGCAGACCGTTCTGGACCGGATCGCGGGCTTGCATCTGCATCGCGGGATTCTGGCGCTGGGCAGGAAGCCGGAGCCGGTCGATCTGCCGAATGCACTGGAGGCGATGGGCTCCGACGCCGTGGTGCTGATGGCCTGCGGGATCGGCAATCACGACAATATGGGCGGGCTGTTCCGGAATGCCGCGGCGTTTGGTACGGCGGCGGTGTTGCTGGACCGGACGTGCTGCGATCCGTTCTACCGCAAGGCCATCCGGGTATCGGTCGGAGCGGTGCTGCGCACGCCGATGGTCACGGGGCTGGACGCTGGCGAGGCTGTCGCTGCGCTGAAGGCTGCGGGCTTCGAGGTTCTGGCCATGACCGGCGGGGCCAGCGAGGCCTTGTCGGAGGTCAGGCGGGCAGGGCGTATGGCCCTGGTCGTGGGGGCGGAGGGGCCGGGCCTGCCCGACGAGGTGATCGCGCGATGCAGACCCGTCGGCATTCGCATGGCGGCGGGGTTCGATTCGCTGAACGTCGCGACCGCGGCCGGCATCGCCCTGCATCACCTGACGCGTTGAGCGCGACGGTGGAGGAGTGGGTTTGGGGGAAGGTCGCGATGGAGGCCTGACCGGGAATCGAACCCGGGTGCAAGGATTTGCAGTCCTCTGCGTCACCACTCCGCCATCAGGCCATCGGGCCGTTTGAAGACGACCGCACCATCGCGAGGGGCGTTCGCTATCAGATCGGATTGTCCGCCGCAACGGACAGACCTATAAGCGCCGCAGATTTCCGACCTCTGCCCACGAACGGACGCCCGATGGACTTTTCCGCTGCCCGCAAGATCATGGTCGACAGCCAGGTGCGCGTGAACGACGTGACCGACCGCGCCTTGCAGGCCGCGATGCTGGCGGTGCCGCGTGAACGCTTCGTGCCCGCCGACCGCGCCTTCTCCGCCTATGCCGAGGTGGAGGTCGAGATCGCCAACGGGCGGCGGCTGATGCTGGCGCGCGATCTGTCCAAGCTGCTGATGGCGCTGTCGCCTCAGTCCGGAGAGAAGGCCCTGGCGATCGCAGCCCCCTATGCGGCGGCGGTATTGGCCGAGGCCGGGCTTAGCGTTACGGCCCAGGAAGAGGATCAGGCCGTGCTGGATGTGGTGGCCCCCGCCCTGTCCGAGGCTGGGATCGAAGCCGTCGTGGCTCCGTTCAGCGAAGCTGCGGGCGAAGGCTATGACGTCATCGTCTGTGAGGCCGCCGTGGCGGGACGGCCCGAAGCCTGGCTGAAGGCCTTGAACACCGGCGGACGTCTGGCGGTCGTCGAGCGGACGGGACCGGCGGGCAAGGCGGTGCTGTATGTGAAGGGCGAGGGCGGCGTGTCGCGGCGCGAACTGTTCGACGCGGCCCCGCCGTTTCTCGCATCCCTGATGCCCAAGCCGGCCTTTGCGCTGTAGGTCGGAGCGACGGAGGTCATGATGGCCTGCGTGAAAAAAACTTAACTGGCGCGAGCGCTCTCCTTCTCGCATCAGACCGTGGGATACACAGGCGTCGCCGTATCGGGGGCGTCAGGCAGGAATAGTCATGTTGAAACGTGCTCGCGCGCTCGCCTCCGTCGCCGTCGTGGCCATCGTCACAGGGATCAGCGCCCCCGCCTGGGCCGACACGCTGCGGGAAGCCATCGCCCTGGCCTACCGGACCAACCCGTCCTTGCTGGCCCAGCGCGCCAGCCAGCGGGCGCTGGACGAATCGGTGGTGCAGGCACGGGCGGGACTTCGTCCCACGATCGATGTCAGCGGTGACGTCGGCTACAGCTTCAGCCGTACGCGCGGCGGTGACCGCGAGGTGGACAGCAACGGCGACGGCATCCCCGACACCACGGTCAATGTGCCGACGTCCAACGACGACAGCGTGACGGCGGGCGTCAGCATCGGCCTGGGCCAGACGATCTATTCCGGCGGCCGCATCGGCCACGCCATCACCGCCGCCGAGGCCAACATCCTGGCCGGGCGCGAAAATCTGAGGGATATCGAGCAACAGGTGCTGACCTCGGTGATCCAGGCCTATGCCGATGTGATCCGTGACGTCGAGATCCTGCGTATCCGCGAATCCAACCTGACCGTGCTTCAGCGCCAGCTGGACGAAGCCTCGGCGCGGTTCGAGGTCGGCGAGATCACCCGCACCGACGTGGCCCAGGCCGAGGCGCGCCTGGCCCAGTCCAACGCCGATCTGGCCAATGCGCGGGCCCAGCTTTCGGTGTCGCGCGCCGCCTATGCCGCCGTCGTCGGTCAGGCCCCGGGCACGCTGGAGCCGATGCCGGCCCTGCCGGGCGTGCCGACGGACTTCGATGCGGCGCTGGACGTCGCCATTCAGGACAATCCCACGGTGCGGGCCGCCACCTATACGCTGCAGGCCTCCGAGGCCGATGTGGCGGCGGCGCGGGCGGAATATCTGCCGTCGGTGCGACTGACCAGTTCCTACGGGGCCACGACGGATGACCTGTCGGGCTTCAACCTGGGTGACCGCACCAGCTTCCAGGCCGGGGCGTCGATCTCGGTGCCGCTGTTCACCGGCGGCCTGAACCAGTCGCGTGTCGCCGCGGCGCTGGAGCGGGCCAATGTCGCGCAGATCCGTGTCGAGGGCGAGCGGCGCAATGTGCTGCAGTCCGTCAGCTCTTCGTTTGCCCAGTCGCTGTCGGCGCGATCCAGCCTGCTGGCGGGTACGGAAGCCGTGCGCGCCGCCACGGTCGCTGCCGAGGGCGTACGGCAGGAGGCGCAGGTCGGTCTGCGCACCACGCTGGATGTGCTGAATCAGGAGCTGGAGCTGCGCAACGCCGAGGTCACCCTGGCCAGCGCCCGCCGCAACGAATATGTGGCCCAGGCCCAGCTGCTGGCGGCCATGGGCCGTCTGGAGGGGCAGGATCTGGACCCGACCATCGAGGTCTATGACGCCGAGATCAACTATAACCGCGTGCGCAATCGCGGGGCCCTGCCGTGGGATGGCATCATCGAGACCATCGACCGCATCGCTGCGCCGCCCGTCGTTCCTGCCAACGACGCCGAGGACGCGCCGATCGACCGTCAGCTGAAGTCGGAAGTCATCTCGACCGCGCCGCAGAACTGACTGCCGAGCCGCAGACGGCTTCGCCTGTCAGGCGAAAAACGCCCGTTGATTATGACGCGGCGAGATGCGACGACAGGTCATGCGGTGGTCACGCTTATGCGCGCACCGTTCGATGAGACTGCGCCGTGCCGCGCCTTGGGGTTAAGCCATGACTGATCAGCCCGCCCAGGAACCGACGATGGAGGAAATCCTGGCGTCGATTCGCCGGATCATCTCCGAAGACGACGCGCCGGTCGCGGCGGCCGAGCCGGAGGCGGAAGCCGAGGCGGCACCCGAGCCTGCTCCTGAGCCCGTCGCTGCAGCACCAGCGCCTGCGCCAGAGCCCGCGCCGGTCGAGGAGGACGTGCTGGAGCTGACGGAGACTTATGACGCCCCGGCAGAAGAGAGCATCGGCGATCTGGATGTGTCGTCGGGCGAGGACGAGCCCGATCCGTTCCCGAGCACGCCGCTCAGCGAATCCTTCCCCGAGCCGGCTGCTGCCCCCGCACCCACGCCCGCTCCAGCCTACAACACCTTGGTCGGTGACAGTGCCGCCGCCAGTGCGGCCTCGGCCTTTGCCGGTCTGGCCAGCGCCGCCCGTCGTCCCAGCGAGGATGCGCCCGCCGTGGCCGGTCCGACCATCGACGAACTGGCCCGCAGCCTGCTGCGTCCGATGCTGAAGGAATGGCTCGACGCCCATCTGCCGGGCATCGTCGAAGCCGAGGTACGCAAGGAAGTGGAGCGCATCGCGCGCAACGCCGGCTAGCCCTTCGCCTCACCCGCGACTAAACCGAATGGGGCGGCTCCGGCAGGGGCCGCCCTTTTCATATTTCTGATCCGCCTTCGTACGAAACGATCCGCCATGCTCGACAAGACCTTCGACCCCAAGGCCGCCGAACCCCG
>NZ_JAEMRO010000046.1 GCF_016463295.1 Brevundimonas sp. | reverse complement strand
TCCCGCCGCGACAAGCCGCAAGGCCTTGCGCCCTTCCCGGCGACGGGACGGGGAGAAGTCTGCCACACCCGCTTCCTATGGCGGGGACAGGTCGATGATCGTTCGGGATTGCGGAGCGGGATCAGAGGGTTGAAGGATCAAACTATGCGGGTTGGCGGCGAACTCTCAGCAGATGGTCGCTGTGTGTCAGGTGCCTGATTTGATCCTTCTCTCCCTGCGGGAGAAGGTGGCAGCCGAAGGCTGACGGATGAGGGGTCGCGCGGTGTCGGACGACTGGCTTCGAGAACGCGCAAAAGACATGCGGCGCGAACCCGCGCTCTACGAAAAACGGCTTTGGAAAATCCTGCGTGACAGGCGACTGGAAGGCCTGAAGTTTCGCCGACAGGTCGTACTGGGGAGGTACGTCGCCGACTTCGTCTGCTTCCGCCATAGACTGATCGTTGAAGCCGACGGACCTCTCCATGGCGAGCGGATCGACCACGATGCGGCACGGGATGCCTGGCTGACGACGGAGGGTTTTCTCGTGCTACGGTTCACAAACCAGCAGATCGAAAGCCGAAGCTGGGAGGTAATCGGCGCGATCGTGGCGGCGTCCGAGCGGAGGCTGACAACATGATAGGTCGGTGCGACCCCTCATCCGACCCGCTGCGCGGGCCACCTTCTCCCGCAAGGGGAGAAGGAGGTCTCAATCCTCGGCCAAGCCTTGGTGACGAGGAACCGGGGTGCGCGCCCTACGTTTTCCGCAGGAACCAAGGGAGAGGGTTTCATGAAAGCGATGCTGACGATGGCGGCCGTGGTGGGCTGCGGACTGATCACGGCGTCCTGTGCCACGACGGACGGCTATGCTTCGGCGTGCGAGCGGGACTATGCGCGCAATCGCGAACTGGCGACGGCGTCCGGTGCGGCGCTGGGCGCAGCGGTCGGGGCGGCGGTGGCGGGGCGTGGCGACCGCGAGGCCGGAGCGGCCATCGGCGCGGTGGCGGGAGCCCTGCTGGGCAACCAGCTGTCGGCCGAGGACGATCCCTGCGGCTATGGCTTCGGCGGCTATAATCGCGATTACCGCTATGGCCGCGAGCGCATCTACTGGCAGGACGATTATCGGCGCGACGGCTATCGCCGCTACTAGGCCCTAGTGGACCCGGCGGCGCTGATCGGCGCTGCGCAGGGTGGAGCGCAGGAATTCGGCGGGCGGGTCGGTTTCGGCCAGGACCGCTTCCTTGATGGCGCGAGGTTCGCCGAACAGGTGGCCCTGGGCCATGGCGATGTCGAGTTCCAGGATGTCCACGATCTGGCGCTCGGTCTCGCACTTTTCGGCGATCAGCTCGATGCCGTAGCGGCGGGTCAGGTCGGCGAAGTCTACGGCCGAGATGTCCGGACGGCCGGGCAGGGGCGAGGCCGTATCGAGGTCCAGCAGCTGTTCGATCAGAAGCTCGGCCGAGACCTTCATGAATTTGACGTCGGACCGCTGGAGGTCGGCGAAGTCCAGGTCCAGCGTCTGGACCTTGTCGATCGAGAAGCGGAAGCCAAGATCGGCCAGCTTGGCCATGTTGCGCGCCTCGGTCGCGCCGCGGGCGTCGAAGGTCGCCTGACCCAATTCGAAGATCAGGGCCTGGTTCAGGTCGCGGTTCTCGCTGAGGAAATCCAGGAACTGCGGGAAGAAGGCCTCGTCGGCCAGGGACGTCAGGGCCACGTTGCAGAAGACCCCGACCTTGCGGTCCTGACGCGCCAGACGGCGCACGATCTGGGCACAGCGAAACAGCAGAAGATTGTCGATGGCGGGGACCAGACCCTCGCCCTCGGCGATCGACAGATATTCGGCGGGCATCATGACCCGGTCGTCGGCGGCGCGCAGGCGGGTGAAGCTCTCGTAGAACATGGTCCGGCGCTGGGGCAGGGAGACGACGGGCTGGAGATACAGGTCGACGCGGTTTTCGGTCAGGGCGTCGTGGATGGTGTGGAGCAGGACGTTGGACTGCTGCTGCCAGCGCGCCTCGAACGGGCCGGAAGCGGGGATCTGGGCCGCCATGCGCTGATCGATCGATTCGCTCATTTGCTGGATCAGGCTTTCCAGCATGCGGACCTCGCCGGTCAGGCTCTCGGTCGAGGTGAGGGATCCCGCTTCGATGGCCCCGGCAAGGTCTGTCAGGGCGGACTGGGTCGATTCCATCGCATCGGCCAGCAGGCGATGCGCCTGGCGGACGGTGTCGATTTCCTTGCGCAGGGCAGCCCTGTCCGCGCGGGTCGCGATCAGGACGTGGACGGCGACCAGCAGGCCTGCGGCGCCCACGAAACCGGCCACGGCCGCGCCCAGCCCCAGGTTGGCACTCCACAGCCATGTGCCCAGGGTCATGGACACGAACAGATAGCTGAAGAACAGGAAGCCCTGGGTCAGTGCGCGCATGGAAACGGTTGTTCCGCCTTCCCAAATGGAATCGCTGGAGTATCAGGGTATCAGAGACCGACGCCTATAGGCGAAACACACGGAATACGGGGATAGGCATGGAATTGTTCGATCTGAGCGGCAAGGTCGCCGTCATCACGGGCTCGTCGCGGGGCATCGGCCGGGCCATCGCCGAGCGGATGGCCGAACACGGCGCTAAAGTCGTGATCTCGTCGCGCAAGGCCGGGCCGTGCGACGAGGTGGCCGCGGCGATCAACGAAAAGCACGGCGAGGGCACGGCCATCGCCATTCCGGCCAGCATTTCCTCCAAGGAGGAGCTGCAACGGCTGGTGGACGAGACCAATGCCGCCTTCGGCCAGATCGACATCTTGGTCTGCAATGCCGCCTCCAACCCCTATGCCGGGCCGATGGCGGGGATCGCGGACGAGCAGTTCGAGAAGATCTTCCACAACAATGTGTTGGCCAATCACTGGCTGACCCAGATGGTCGCGCCGCAGATGATCGAGCGGAAGGACGGGGCCATCGTCATCATCTCGTCGGTCGGGGGTCTGCGTGGCAATGCCCTGATCGGCGCCTATAACGTGTCCAAGGCGGCGGACATGCAGCTGGCGCGCAATCTGGCGGTGGAGTGGGGGCCGTCGAACGTGCGGGTCAACTGTATCGCGCCGGGCCTGATCCAGACCGACTTCGCCCGCTATCTGTGGGAGAACGAGGAGGTGCTGAAGGTCACGGTCGAGCCCAATCCCATGAAGCGCATCGGCCAGCCGGACGAGATCGCGGGCACGGCCGTCTATCTGTGCTCCAGGGCCGGGTCCTATGTGAACGGCCAGACGCTGGTGGTGGACGGCGGGCTGACGATTGCCTGGTGAGGGCAAAACGGGAGCCAGCTTTCGCCAGGATCTGATCTGGCGGCTGGAAGCCTTTGCATTTTCGACGCTATTTGCTTTTTTGCGGTTGCTCGGGGTCGAGCGGGCGTCGGGGCTGGGTGGCTGGCTGCTGAGGACCCTGGGGCCGCATACGGGCACCCAGAAGACGGTGATGCGCAATCTGCGGATCGCCTTTCCGGATATGCCGCTGGTAGAGCGCGAGCGACTGGCGCTGGAACAGTGGGACCAGACGGGGCGCACCTTTGCCGAGCTGGCGGTCATGGACCGGCTGACGCCCGAGGGCGGGCGGGTCGAGGTGGTCGGGATGGAGCGGCTGCATGCGATCCGCGACAGCGGTGTGCCCGCGGTGCTGATCTCGGGCCACCTGGCCAATTTCGAGGTGATGGCGGCGGTGATCATGGCCTCGGGCGTGCCGTGCCAGGTGACCTATCGTGCCGCCAACAATCCGTATGTCGACGCGCTGATCCGCGAAAGCCGGGAGCGTTACGGCATTCGCCTGTTCGCGCCCAAGGGCGACGGGACGCGCGAGCTGATGGCGGGGATGAAGCGCGGCGATTCCATCGCCCTGCTGGTCGATCAGAAATACAATCAGGGACCGGAGGTGACCTTCTTCGGTCAGCCGGTGAATGCCTCGCCGGGCGCGGCGCGGTTGGCGCAGAAGTTCGATACGGTCATGCAGCCGCTGTCGGTGGTGCGGCTGCCGGGCGTGCGGTTCCGGGTCACCGCGCATGAGCCGATCCGGGTGCCGGATACGGGCGACAAGGCGGCTGACATCCTGGCGGGCATCCAGGCGGCGAACGCCTTTGTCGAAGATTGCGTCAGGGCGCACCCCGTGGACTGGTTCTGGGTGCACAAACGCTGGCCGGACAAGGTCTATGCGGCGCTGCGCGAGGCCGATCAGGCGACCTGATGATCCGCCACGCGGCGTTTTTCGCCGCGATAGTTGGCGTCGTTGCGGCGACGGCGGTCCGGGCCGAAATAGCTGTCGGTCTTCACATAGGGGCGGGGCCGGAAGATCACGGCATGCAGCCGGTCCAGCAGGGCCTTGGCCGTCAGGGGCTTGGTCACGAACTCGGTCACGCCCGCGTCGCGCGCCTCGAACACCCGGCTTTTCTCGGAATGGCCGGTCATCATGATGATCGGCAAGTACGGATTGGCGCTGCCGGGGCTGTTGCGGACCAGGCGGGTGAACTCCACCCCGTCCATCGGCGACATGTTGAAGTCAACGATGGCGACGTCGATGTCGTGGCTCTTCAGAATTTCAAGCGCCAGCGGGCCGTCACCGGCTTCGTGCACGTCGCGCACGCCGGCGGATTGCAGCACGGCGGAGGTGATGGCCCTCATGTGCTGGTTATCATCGACCAGCAGGATCTTGACGGATTTGTACGAGGACATCGAAGGCTTGAATCACCGGGCATCGGAATGGACCAATACCTAGGCGGGAACGGAATCGCCGTCCATCGTCCACATGCCAGAAGCGAGTTCAGTCCGCCTGGGCAAGCCGTTTAAAGGCCTCGTCCGGACCGGCATAGGCCTCCTGCAGGCTGACCGACCAGTAGCGCAGGATTTCCAGCGGGATGCCCCGGCCCGACACGGCGCAGGTGACGTAGCGGCCGGGCTTGAGGACGGCGAACTCGCCGTCGCCGTAATGCAGGGTGGCCTGTCCGGGTGCGGTCTGGGTCATGGCGTCCAATAGCGCAGATGGGATGAGAACGGCAAAGCTGTGGGTTCAGAAAAGATCGCCTTGGGCCAGCGGTGGTCTAGGCCTGGCGGCCGCGGCGGCGGGCCGGCTGCGCGGCGCGGGCGTGCCGTCGTCGGCGTCGATGTGGGCCCCGCGCGAGCCATCGGCGAAGACCAGGCTGACGGCCTGGCCGGCGGTCAGGGCAGCGGCGCTGGCGATCATGGTGCCGTCGCTGCTTTCGACGCGGGCAAAGCCTGGCTTGGGGCGTTTGGGGTCGAGGCTGAGCAAGGCGCGGGACAGGGCCGCCAGGCGGGCCTCGTCGCGGTCCAGACGACGCGGCAGGGTCGGTGTCAGCCGATCCGAGGCGGCGGACAGGCGCGACGCGCGCTGGTCAAGGCGGCGGTGCAGCGGGTCGGGCGACAGTCGGGCCGAGACTTTCAGCAGGCGATGTTGATGCGCGGCGACATTGGCGGTCAAGCCGCCCTGCAGACGACGATCGGCCACGATCAGCCGCTCGTCTGCGCGGGTCAGGCGCTGGTTCAGCAGATGCAGCCCGAGACGCGCCGAGGCGGAGACCAGTTGCTGGCCATGGATGGAGACGTTGCGTTGCAGGCCGGAACTGAGTCGGTTGCTGGCCAGGTCGAGGCGCTGCTGGGGCAGGGCCAGAAGGTCTTCGGGCCGGGTCGGCAGGCCGCGCGCGGCGGCGCGCAGTCGGGTGCGCCGCTCCTCGATCAGACGGCCGCCCGCGCGATCCAGCCGCCGCTCAAGATCGGCCACGGCGAAACGAAGATCGGCCAGGACGGGCGTAGCGATCTCGGCGGCACCGGTCGGGGTCGGGGCGCGGCGGTCGGAGACGAAGTCGATCAGGGTGGTGTCCGTCTCGTGCCCCACGGCCGAGATGATCGGGATGGTGGCCGAGGCCACAGCGCGGGCCAGGGCCTCGTCGTTGAAGGCCCAAAGATCCTCGACCGAGCCACCGCCCCGGGCCACAATCAGCAGGTCGGGGCGAGGAATGGGGCCATCGGCACCCATGGCATCGAAACCGCGCACGGCATTCGCGACCTGGGCGGCGGCGGCATCCCCCTGGACCACGCAGGGCCAGACGATTACCCGGCAGGGCCAGCGCTCGGCGATCCGGTGCAGGATGTCGCGGATGACCGCGCCCGTCGGGCTGGTGATCACCCCGATGGTGGCGGGAAAGGCGGGGATGGCCGTCTTGCGGGCCGGATCGAACAGGCCCTCTCCCTGTAGTCTGACCTTCAACCGCTCCAGCTGGGCCAGAAGCGCACCGGCACCCGCGGCCTCCATGCTCTCGATGACGATCTGATAGGAGGAGCGGGCCGGGTAGGAGGTGATCTTGCCGGTGACGATGACTTCCAGTCCCGTCTCGGGCCGGACGCCCAGTCCGCGGACCGAGCCCTTCCAGATCACGCCGTCGATGGCGGCCTTGTCGTCCTTGAGCGTCAGATAGACATGGCCCGAGGCATGGTGATTGACCTTGGACACCTCGCCCCGCAGGCGGACGTGGCCGAACCGGTCCTCCAGCGTCCGCTTCAGCGCGAACGACAGCTCCGACACCGACTGCGGCGGGTTGTTGTCGCGCGGCGGGGCGGCAGTCTCGGTCGATCCGCCAAAGACATAGTCGTCGGTCATGCGTGGTCCATTCGCACAGGCGGCCACTGTCGCGCTACGTGGATCAGGGCGACGATCAGTATCCTATGGGCCTGAACTTGATAGACGAGGCGGTAGGACCTGTGAGGGAAGGTTTCGCGGGTGCCAGGCAGGCTTCCGATGCGTCCGTAGTCGGGATAATCAGCCAGCCTATGTGTCGCATCAGAGAACCGATCATCCATTTGCGCGGCGGCATATGGGTCATCCTTGGCGATGTGCAGCCAGATATCTTCGCGGTGCCGCTGGGCCACCGGTGTCCATGACACCTTCACCCAATGCGCTCGCGGGCCAGACGCCTGCGCTCGGCGAACTGGGCTTCTACGACTTCATTGGGAATACCCTCGCCATCTTTCATGGATGCGAGTGAGGCCTTGACCGTCTCAGCCAGAAAGGCGTCGTAGGACCGGCTTTCCTGCTGCTTCTGAACAAATTCGCGCATCAGTTCTCGCACCACCTGAGAGGCCGGGCGGTGGCTGGCCTCGGCCTCGGCCATGAAGGCGTCGCGCAGCTCGGGCTCGAGCTTGAGGGTAAAGACGGATTCCTTGGCCATGACGGTCTCCTCGTTAGAACGACGTATAAACGTTTTCATCACCTGACAGAAGCGGGAACGGCTTTCGGCACAGGTCGTTAGCGTCACCATGCCCGCAGACCCCCAGGATACCGATCCCGTCGATCAGAACCCCAGCGAGCGGGAGCTGGGTCGTCGCAGCGCCGCACCCGCCGTCAGCCTGTGGCTGGTGGTCGGTGTGATCCTGCTGATCGGTGTCGGGGTCTATGTTCTGTCCGCTATGCTTTGACCTGAGGAAACACCATGAACCGTTTTGCCATCGCCGCCGTCGCCACGCTCGGGGCCATCACGATTTCCGCCTGTTCCGACAGCACGGACGACGTCGTACAGCCGCCCGCACCCGGTGCCGCGCCCGCCCCCGTGACGGAGCAGGCGGCGGATACGGCGACGGCCCGCGCCGCCATCGCCTTCGACATGAGCCGCGACCAACTGGAGGATGCGGACCTGCACGCTGCGGACGGCACGGATCTGGGCGACGTCGAGACCCTGGTGCTGGACGCCGGTGGCCAGCTGACGCAGCTGGTCGTCGAGCTGGAAGGACCGGGCGATGTGAAGGTCGTGGTGCCTGTCGGTGATGTGCGGGCCGCGCCGGTCCCGACCAATGGATCGGATGACCGCGACCTGATGACCGACCTGACGGCGGTGCAACTGGCGGCCCTGCCGCGCTGGACGCCGCCCGCCCGCTGAACGAACGATAAGACCTCGCTAACCGCGCCTGCGACTTGACCGTGTTCGCAGGTGCGGTCATGTCGCGGGCATGAATATTCTGCTCGTCGGATCGGGGGGGCGCGAGCACGCCCTGGCCTGGAAGATCGCCCAGTCGCCGCTAGTGCGTCGTCTGGTGATCGCGCCGGGTAATCCCGGCATGGATGCGCTGGGCGATCGGGTCGATCTGAAGGTCACCGATGCGGATGCCCTGACGGTCCTGGCGCGCGAGATGCGTGCCGATCTGGTCGTCGTGGGGCCGGAGACCGCTCTTGAGGCCGGGCTGGCCGATCGTCTGACGGCGGCGGGCATTCCCTGCTTCGGACCCAGTGCCAAGGCGGCGCGGCTGGAGACCTCCAAGGCGTTTTCCAAGGCGTTCATGGAGCGCCACGAAATCCCGACGGCCGGCTATGGCGTCTATGAGCGGCTGCACGAGGCGCGGCAGGCGCTGACGGTGTTCAAGCCACCCTATGTGATCAAGGCCGACGGTCTGGCCGCCGGGAAGGGCGTGGCGATCAGCCCCGACAAGCGCGACGCCGAGGCCGAGATCGAGCGGATGCTGGGCGGCCGCTTCGGCACCGCCGGAGCCCGCGTCGTCATCGAGGAATTCATGGACGGCGAGGAAGGTTCGCTGTTTGCCGTCTGCGACGGGCAGAGCGCCCTGTTGCTGGGCGGGGCGCAGGATCACAAGCGCGCCTTCGACGGGGATCTGGGTCCCAACACGGGCGGCATGGGCAGCTATTCGCCGGCACCGGTCTTCACGCCGGAGCTGGTCGAGGCGGCCGAGCGGCTGATCGTGCAGCCGGTGGTCGCGGCCATGGCGGCGGAGGGCGCACCGTATCGCGGGGTGCTGTACGCCGGGCTGATGGCGACCGCCGAGGGCCCCAGGGTGGTGGAATTCAACGCGCGATTCGGCGACCCGGAATGCCAGGTCCTGATGATGCGGATGGACGGCGATATTGTGCCCCTGCTGCTGGCTTGCGCCAAGGGTGACCTGACCCAGGCGCGTCTGCCGACGTTCTCTACCGACACGGTGATCTGTGTCGTGCTGGCGGCCAAGGGCTATCCCGACAGTCCGCTGGAGGGGTCGATCATCCGGGGTGCCGAGCAGGATTTCGGGCCGCATGTGCAGGTGTTCCACGCGGGTACCAAGCGTCGTCCCGACGGGCAGCTGGCTGCGGCCGGCGGGCGTGTGCTGAACGTCTGTGCGCGGGGCCGCGACATCGTCGAGGCGCGCGAGCGGGCCTATGCGGCTGTGCGCAAGATCGACTGGCCGGGCGGTTTTCACCGAACCGACATCGGCTGGCGGGCGGTGGAGCGGGACTAGGTCCGCTCGACAGGTTCAGGTGTAGGCGAACAGCAGGCGGCCGGTGCCCATGCGTTCACGCAGGGCCGGCAGATCGGCGTGGGCGACGGAGAAGCAGCCGTATGAACGCCCAAGCTTGCCCTCACGCGCCAGGAAGCCCGGATCGGCATAGTCGGCGCCGTGGATGATGATGGCGCGGTCGCGGGCCAGGTTGTTGGAATACTCAAGCCCGTCGAGCAGCACGTTTGGCCCCTGTTGAGAGCCATAGCTGGCCCCGGCGGTGGCATAGGCCCCCAGCGACGACATGTGGCTGTCGGGCTCGTTGGAGAAGCGACGGGCGTAACCGGTGTGGGTCGGGTCTGAGCCGCGGCCGTGGCTGGTGCGCAGGGGGGTGACGTGTCCCGCGACCAGATCGACTTCGTACAGTCGTTCCTCGCCCGAGAATTTCTGGAAATCGACCAGATACATGCGATCGCGCAGCGGCACCTTGTGATGGTGGATGTCCAGCGCGGCCATGGCGCGGTCCATCAGATCCTTGCGGACAATGCTGCGCGGATCGAGAGGTGGCGCGACCTGGCTGGCCGCGACGACGATGGGCTGGGCGGCGGGCTGTGGCGGGACGATGGTTGGGGTAGGGGTGGCCGCCATTTGAGGCTGCTGGACGGCACCCGCTGTTGCGCAACCCGACAGCAGGGCGGCACCGCCCAGAATGAATCCTCGTCTCGCCAGCCGCATGCGACGCCCTTCGTGCGGTTTCAACTGAGGGGCGGTTTGTTTCAAATTGTGTCGGGCGGTTCAACCTCGGTTTTGGCGAAAAGCTGACGCAGGCTATGGTGGCCGCCGTCCTTGGGAGGGGTTGCATGCGTATTCTGGCGTCGATGATAACGGCGGTCGCTCTGGCGATCGGCACAAGCGTTGCGGCGCAAAGCCCCGCGCCCGCTCCCGTGTCAGGGGAAGAGGCGACGACGTTCGTCCAGGTCGGGCGGCTGCTGGCCGATCCGTCGAACGGCGTTGTGCAACGCGATAAAACTATCGTGATCAGAGGGAACCAAGTCGTCGAAATCCGCGACGGATTTGTCGGCGAGGGTCGGATCGTGGACTTGCGCGACTCATTCGTGCTGCCCGGACTGATCGACAGCCATGTGCATCTGACGGGCCAGCAGAACCCGAACGGGCGGCTGGAAGAGGTGACCCAGTCCAATGCCGAACAGGCCTTCGTCGGCGCGCGCTATGCCCGGCGCACCCTGATGGCGGGCTTCACCACGGTGGCCGATCTGGGCGGATCGAACGAGGCGGTGTTCGCTCTGAGGGATGCGATCCGCCGCGGCGACGTGCCGGGGCCGCGGGTGATCGCTTCGGGCTCGTCCGTGTCGATCCATGGCGGGCATGGCGACATCAATGGCTATCGCGAGGATGTCATGCACATCCTGTCGCCGGAGAGTGTTTGCTCTGGCGTCGAGGATTGCCAGCGGGCGGTGCGGACCCAGGTGCGGTCCGGGGCCGACATCATCAAGATCACGGCGACCGGGGGTGTGCTGTCCAATACGGCGGCGGGACTGGGCCAGCAGTTCTCGGACGAGGAGCTGGCCGCAATCGTCGCCGCCGGACACCGGATGGGGCGTCAGGTCACGGCGCATGCGCATGGTGCGGACGGGATCAACAGCTTCCTGAGGGCCGGCGGCGATTCCATCGAGCACGGGACATATCTAGACGCCGAGTCGATCCGGCTGATGCGGCGCGAGGGGGGCTGGCTGGTGCCGACGCTGCTGGCCGGAGACTATGTGGCGCACATCGCCTCGGGGCCGGACAACTTCTTCACCCCGGCACAGACGGCCAAGGCCCTGGAGGCCGGGCCCAAGATGCTGGACATGGTCACGCGGGCGCATGACGGCGGTGTGCGGATCGCGTTCGGCACGGACAGCGGCGTCTCGGCCCATGGCGACAACGCCCAGGAGTTCGCCCTGCTGGTGCGGGCAGGGCTGACGCCGCTGGAAGCCGTGCAGGCGGCGACGGTGGGCGCGGCCGAGCATCTGCGGATTTCGGATCAAGCCGGCAGGATCGCCGTGGGCATGCCTGCGGATCTGATAGGAGTGTCAGGCGATCCGCTGAGCGACGTCACCGAGCTGGAGCGGGTCCGGTTCGTGATGAAAGGCGGCGAGGTTTACCGGACGGAGTAGCCCGGCCTACTGCGACCAGCTCGGCTTGCGCTTCTCCAGGAAGGCCCCGACGCCTTCCTGGCCCTCGAGCGAGACGCGGGCGCGGGCGATGCGTTTGGCGGTCTCTTCCATCAGGCCGTGGTCGATCTTCTGGCCGGCGACGTCGTTGACCAGGCGTTTGGCGTCGCCCATCGCGCCGGGTGCGTTTCCGGTCAGGCTGTCGGTCAGCATGGAGATGAACTCGTCGATCGACCCCTCGGGCAGGACCATGTCGATCAGCCCCGCATGGGCCGCATAGTCGGCGTCGAAGATGTTGGCGGTCAGGAACAGCTGGCGCGCGCGGCGGGCCCCCACGGCCTCGACGACATAGGGGGCGATGGTCGCGGGGATGAGGCCCAGCTTGACCTCGGAGAAGGCAAAGCGCGTGCCCTCGACGGCCACAGCCATGTCGCAGGCGGCCACGATGCCGGCCCCGCCGCCCATGGCCGCGCCTTCGACCAGGGCCACGGTCAGGGCCGGGATGTCGTGCAGGGCCTTGAGCATCTTGGCCAGGCCCATGGCGTCGTCACGGTTGTCGCCCTCGCTCCAGCGCGCCGCATCGGCCATCCAGCCCAGATCAGCCCCGGCGGAGAAGGTGCCGCCCGCGCCGCGAATGAAGACCACCCGCACATTGTCCGCCCCGTGCAGGGTCTCGAACGCTTCATACAGGGCCGCGATGGTGGCGGCGTCGAAGGCGTTCTTCTTGTGCGGGCGGTTGATGGTGACGAAGACGGTCCCGTCCACAGTCGAATCGATCTGGATCAGATCGTCGTTGGCGTCCGGAGCCGGATCGGCGACCAGGGGATGGGCGATGGCGTTGATCTCGGCCACCTCGGCATCGGTGATGTCCAGGGCGTTGATGTCGGGGTCGGTAGGGGTGGGTTTGTCGGTCATGAAGGCTCCTTAGGCCGCTTTAACGTCTGGAGCGAATGTCCGTTTCGGTAGTGGGCGTTCAGGCAAACCGAGCATGAGCCGCCAATAGGCCCAGGATCGGCCATCCATGATGCCCGCAGGTGCATGCTCCAGGGCATCACGCAGAACGTCGTCGTCGACATGACGTCGAAGCGTGAGCATGTCGTCGTGTGTGGCAAAACGGAAGGCATAGGCCAGGAACCGTCGGGTGTCCGACAGGGCCTCGTGTGGTGGCTCGAACCAGATGATGCGCCTCGCGATATCCAGTGTTTCGGGACTGATCGGCAACGACATCAGGTCTGAGTCCGAGGTTCGACGGGTTGAACATCAGGTAGCATGGCCAGATCGACCCCTTTGACGGCCGCGCGCAACAAATCCTTCAGCGTGATCGGCAGCGCGGTTAGGTTCGGTTCGTCAAAATAGCACAGCGACTTCAGGCCAGCCTGCGGCGTGAAGGTCGGGCCATACATGGCCAGACCCGCAGACAGCATCTGAGGCAGACTGAGCCCAGCTTTCAGCATGGCTCCGACGTCGATGTAATCTTTGGCTTCGGCACGGACCTGAACCACGGACACCTTGGCCCCCGACAGGTCCAGCAGGTCCGCGACGGGTAGACCGATATCATCGGTAGCAAGCGGGTCACGGACGCGTCCCAGCTTGGGTACGCCGAAGAAGGACAGCTTGATCGGCCCGTCGCGATCAACGGTGACGCTGAGAGTTTCCGGTTCCAGTTGCGTCACCCTGGCTCCGCGCAGGATCGGCAGGTCTTCGAGCAGGCGGCGCGGGTCTATGCTGCGCGAGATGAAGAAGTCAAAATCGATCGAGTCTCGATGCCCGAGGTGAAGGGCGATCGCAGTGCCCCCGTAAAGCACATAGTCTTTCGGCAACGCGGCAAGCTCGTGCCACAACTGTCGCTGAGGTTCCGGTAAAACATCCAGGCGCGGGCGAAAGGTTTGTGTCACGTCCTACATCCTGAACACACCGAAGGTCGTGTCCGGGATGGGCGCATTCAGTGACGCGCTGATGGCCAGGCCCAGCACATCCCGCGTCTGGACCGGGTCGATGATGCCGTCGTCCCACAGGCGGGCGGTGGCGTAGTAGGGGTTGCCCTCGTCCTCGTATTTCTGGCGGATCGGAGCCTTGAAGGCCTCGGCCTGATCCTCGGTCCAGGTGTCGGCGTCGCGGTGGACGGTGGCGAGGACGGAGGCCGCCTGTTCGCCGCCCATGACGCTGATCCGGGCATTGGGCCAGGTGAACAGGAAACGCGGATTGAAGGCGCGGCCGCACATGCCGTAGTTGCCGGCCCCGAAGCTGCCGCCGATCAGGACGGTGAACTTGGGCACCTCGGCACTGGCGACGGCGGTGACCAGCTTGGCCCCGTGCTTGGCGATACCCTCCGCCTCGTACTTGCCGCCGACCATGAAGCCCGAGATGTTCTGCAGGAAGACCAGTGGGATCTTGCGCTTGCAGGCCAGTTCGATGAAGTGCGCGCCCTTCACGGCGGCCTCGGAGAACAGCACGCCGTTGTTGGCCAGGATGGCGACCGGATAGCCCCAGATGCGGGCGAAACCGCAGACCAGGGTGGTGCCGTACAGGGCCTTGAATTCCTCGAACTCCGAGCCGTCGACGGTGCGGGCGATGACCTCGCGCACATCGTAGGGGGCGCGGACGTCGTCGGGGATGATGCCGTACAGCTCTTCCGGATCGAGCGCGGGCGCGCGCGGCTCGCGCACGTCCAGGGGCATGGGTTTGACGCTGTTCAGATGGCCGACGATGTCGCGCACGATCTCCAGCGCATGCTCGTCGTTCTCGGCCACATAGTCGACGACGCCGGAGCGGCGCCCGTGAGTTTCGGCCCCGCCCAGTTCCTCGGCACTGATGACCTCGCCCGTCGCCGCCTTCACCAGTGGCGGGCCGGCCAGGAAGATGGTGCCCTGGTTGCGCACAATGACCGTCTCGTCCGACATGGCCGGGACATAGGCCCCGCCGGCGGTGCAACTGCCCATGACGCAGGCGATCTGGGGGATGGCCTTGGCGCTCATCCGCGCCTGGTTGAAGAAGATGCGGCCGAAGTGGTCGCGGTCGGGAAAGACCTCGGCCTGATGCGGCAGGTTCGCCCCGCCGGAATCGACCAGATAGACGCAGGGCAGGTTGTTCTGTTCGGCGATTTCCTGGGCCCGCAGGTGTTTCTTGACCGTGAGGGGGAAGTAGGCCCCGCCCTTCACCGTCGGGTCGTTGGCCACGATCATGACCTCGCGGCCCGAGACGCGGCCGATGCCGCAGATCATGCCTGCGCCGGGCGCGCCGTCGGGGTCCTTGGCATCGCCATACATGCCGTTGGCGACCAGTTGCCCGATCTCCAGAAAGGGCGAGCCGGGATCCAGCAGGCGTTCGACGCGGTCGCGCGGCAGCAGCTTGCCGCGCGAGACGTGGCGGTCACGCGACGCCTGCGACCCGCCCAGGGCGGCCTTGGCGACCTTGTCGCGCAGCTCGGCATTCAGGGCGGTGTTGTGGGCGTGCAGGGCCTTGAAGGCGGCGCTGCTGGGATCGATCAGGGACGTCAGCTTGGGCATGCGATGGGTTTAGGGCGGTTGAGGCGGCGGGGGAAGTGAGCAGGTGTTCTCCCTCCCCCCTCGAGGGGAGGGTCGTAGAGGCGAAGCCGAGACGGGGTGGGGGCGGTTCCGCAAGGCGAGGTATCGGTGCTTGTGTCGCCGAGCCCTCCCCACCCGGTCGCTTCGCGACCACCCTCCCCCGACGGGGAGGGAGAAAAGCTTTGCTTATGCCTTCATCCGCTTTCCTTGGTTGACCCCGCGTCGTCTGCATGGCCTTAGCCGCGTCCCATGTTCAGCCTCAGCCTCCAGACCCGTTCGACCCTGCGTGACCTGCTCAACCTGGCCTGGCCGGTGGTGCTGGCGCGGATCGGAATCATGACGATGGGGCTGACCGATGTGATCGTGGTGGGCAATTATTCGGGGATCGAGCTGGCCTACAGCTCTCTGGCCCTGGCCCCGACGGCGATCATCGTGACCACGGCGGTCGGCCTGATGATGGGGGTGCAGGTTCTGACGGCCCAGTATCTGGGCGAGGGACGGCGGTCCGAGGTCGGGGGCGTGCTGAGGCGCGGCGTCGTCTATTCGCTGCAGATCGGCATCGTCTCCATGCTGGGGCTGATCCTGGTCGGGCCGTGGGCCTTGCAGAACATGGGGCTGGCCGACGGGCTGGGGGAGGGGGCCTCGCCGGTGCTGATCGTCTTTGCCCTGTCCATGCCCGGCTATCTGGTCAGCGTGGCGGCGCAGTTCTTTCTGGAGGCGATGAACCGGCCGCGTGCCGGCATGTGGGCCATGTGGGTGGCGAACGGCATCAATCTGGCGCTGAACCTGCTGCTGGTGCCGGACCTGCTGGGGCTGGGCGTGGACGGTGCCGTCGCCTCGGCCTGGGCGACCTTCTTTGCGCGCACGTCGCTGGCGGTGTTTCTGATCATCTACATCGTTCGCCTGCCCGAGGCCCGGGCGCTGGGCATCTTCAACAAGCCGAAGCGCGACCGGATCGCCGAGCACGAACAGCGCAAGGTAGGCTATGGCGCAGGGTCCAGCTATTTCATTGAGGTCGGTGCCTTTGCCGCCATGACCTTCATCGCCGGTCAGCTTGGGGCCATCGAGACCTCGGCCTGGACGATCGTGCTGAACGTTTCGGCCATCGTCTTCATGATCCCCATGGGCATGTCCTCGGCGACGGCGGTGCTGGTGGGCAAGGCTTACGGCGCCAACGACGGGCGTGGGGTGATGCGGGCCGGGCTGGTCGGGCTGGGCGTCGTGACGGTGCTCAGTCTGGCGGTGGCGCTTCTGGTCTGGCCGACGGCGGGATTGATCGCCAGCGCCTATAATCGCGATCCAGTCCTGCTGGCCGTCGTCGTTCCGGCGCTGATCCTGGCGACGCTGTTCTTCGTGGCGGACGCCATCCAGGTGGTCGCGGCCTCGGCCAACCGGGCCGCGGGCGACGTCTGGTGGCCGACCATCATGCATTTCGCGGCCTACAGCCTGATCATGATGCCGCTGGGCTGGGTGCTGGCCCACCGGATCGGCGTCGATGGCCTGGTCTGGGCCGTGATCAT
>NZ_JAEMRO010000128.1 GCF_016463295.1 Brevundimonas sp. | reverse complement strand
CGCCACCCTCGGGCGTGAACTTCACGGCGTTGGAAATCAGGTTCAGCATGACCTGCTTCAGCGCCCGCTGATCCGCCTCAATGGTCGGCAGCTCCGGCGCGTCGATAATCAGCTTCAGCCCCGCCTCCTCGATCTTGCCGCGCATAAGCAGGGCCGCGTCGGTCGCAACCTCCTTCAGCGACACCCGCTCATAGTGCAGGGTGACCTTGCCGGCCTCGATCTTGGCCATGTCCAGAACGTCGTTGATCAGGCTCAGCAGATGCTGGCCCGACTTCAGGATGTCGGCGGCATAGCCCTTGTATTTGGCGTGGCCCAGAGGTCCGAACATCTCATTGGCCATGATCTCGGAGAAGCCGTTGATGGCATTCAGCGGCGTGCGCAGCTCGTGGCTCATGTTGGCCAGGAATTCGGACTTGGCCTGGTTGGCGGCCTCGGCGCGAGTCATGGCGACTTCGTACTTGCGGGCCAGCAAGCGCAGCTTGTCCTCGCGGTCTTCCAGCTCGGTGATGGTGGTGTGCAAGGCCTCCGTGGCGCGTTGGCGCTCGGCCTCCTTCAGCTTGATGGCAGTGATGTCGGCCGCCGTGACGACCGAGCCCCCGTCGGAGGTCTGGCGTTCGATCAGCTGCAGCCAGCGCCCGTCATTCAGTTCGATCTCGCGCGCACCCTCGCGGCCACCGGTGGCGGGCTGGTCCGACTTGATGGCCAGGGCGGCGATCTGGTTCAGATCCTGCTTGAACGCACCGCGTCGCAGGACCCCCTCGCCGAAGTCGAAGGTCTCCTGAAAGGCCTGGTTCGACAGGATCAGTCGGCCGCTACGGTCAAACAGGACAAAAGCGTCGGACACGCTCTCGATACCGTCGCGCAGACGCATCTCCGCCGCCTGGGCCTGGGCCTTCGAACGCCGGGCCTCGGTCGTGTCCAGAGCGATACCCAGCACGCTGGTAAAGCCCGCCTCGCCGCGCTCGCCCCGCGCCTGGCCTCGCGCGTCGATCCAGCGGGCCTTGCCCTTGGCGTCGGGCACGGGAAAGCTGACCTCGAAGGTCCCGAACATCTGGGCCTGTTGCAGGGCGTGCAGCACAGCGTCGTGGTAGGTGTGATGGATCCTGGCCAACACCGTCTTGACGGGCAGGGAGCCGCCCTCTTCGAGCCCCAGCAGTCCGGCCATGAAGTCCGAGATGGTGATGACCTCGGCCTCGGTATCCCATTCCCAGACGCCGCATCGCGCCGCCTCGACCGCACCGCGGAACCGCTGTTCCGACGCCGCCCAGGCCTTACTGATGCTCTGTTGCTTGCGCTCGACCAGCAGGACCAGGCCGATAACGGCCAGCCCCAATCCGGCGGGAATGATGAGAATCCAGCCGTCGCTGAACCAGCCCAGCGCCCCCCCAGTTGCACCGGTCGTGGCCACGGCGATCAGGTCGGTGTCCGCAATCGGCAGGGCCATCCGCCGCACGCTCCTGGCGTCGATTTTCAGTTGATCGGCCTGCCCGTCTGCGCGGATCGGTCGAACGGCCAGGCCCAGACCGTTCAGGTCCTGCGCCGACGTCGTCACGACCGTCGTCGGCCCAGCCAGCAGCCACAGTTGCGCCCCGTCGCGCGGCTGCAGCGACGGCAGCGGAACGCGCCCGACCAACCGACGGCCATCCGTCAGATCGCGCGGTATGAGCAGATGCTGCCGGTCACTGGCCAGGGCAGGACTGATCTCGGACGCAACGAAAGCCTCTGCTCGATCTCCTGCGGTGGCCCCGACGCGGCCGGATGGCGCGACGATGGCGAAGCTGGCGTCCGGAGCCGCCGCGCGCGCCTGGGCGACGATCTGGGCGTCGGATGTGCCGGAGCGGATTGCGGCCCGGCCGGCCGCCTGTACCGGCGCGATCAGCCGCTCGACCTCCAGCGCCAGGATGCGCGCCTCGCGGTCCACGGCCTCGAGACGCAGGCTGTCGGTCTCCGCGCCGGGCTGAGCGACTTCGCGCGTGAACAGCAGCATGCCCAGGGCGATGACCAGCACGAGCGCCAGTATCCCGACCCGCAACCAGGCGGGAGCGCCGTCACGACGGTCGGTCGCCCGACGCCCCTCGGCGGTTATGCGGCGCTCTGTGCTCCGCAAGCGTTGATCCCCCAGCCCAAATCACCAGAGCCGGAATCTAGGCTGCGTCGCGGATTCGTGTCGAGGACTGGTTTACCGATCCTCAACGCTTTCAGGCGGCCTGTGACTCAGAAGACTCGCGCCGCGCCGGCTTGACCTTCGGGCGGGCCAGAACGTCGGTGATCGACTGCAGCAGGCTGCGCGCCTGTCGGGCCAGTTGCACCATTTCAGGTGGCGCATCGTCGGGGTCCTGATCGACGGCCTCGACCAGTTGCGAGGCGATGACCATCAGCTTGGGGGCCGCCGCGATCAGTCGCGCCTGGAACTCGATATGGTCCGGGTCGCGGTCGTATTCCGCGCCGGGCACGCGCCAGCCGCCCCAGTCCATGCGGTCTGTGACCACCACGGGATAGGTCCCTGGGAAGGGGTGATGGGTGCAATCCTCGGGCTGCTGCCATTTGTTGCGCACCCGCATCAGCCGCCACAGACCCATGTTGGCCGATGAGGCGTCCTCGGTGGGAACGAACAGCTCATTGGCCTGAAACTCGCGTCCCAACCCAACCTCATAGGTCACGCGAATCGGCTCGGAGAAGCCCTTGGCCCAGACCGGCTTGACCTTTTCGATCTCGGCCCAG
The DNA here is from genome assembly GCF_016463295.1 of Brevundimonas sp. Taxonomy (GTDB): domain Bacteria; phylum Pseudomonadota; class Alphaproteobacteria; order Caulobacterales; family Caulobacteraceae; genus Brevundimonas. The sequence goes on along the minus strand of NZ_JAEMRO010000128.1, from coordinate 1,458 downwards.
GCTCCGACGCACTTTACCCAGACGGTCTGGCCCTTTTGAAACTGTGCGAGCGCCATGGTCTCATCCCTGTTGAACACACAGGGTGGCGTCCAGCCGTGAACACACGGTTCCGCAAAAAGGTTAAGACGACGATCTTCAGCGTGAAATCGACTCCAGCGCCTCGCCTGCGTACCGCTCCTTGACCCGCGTCGACAGGTCGCCCAGCGACACTACGCCGACCAGACGCCCGTTCTTGTCCAGCACCGGCAGGCGGCGGATCTGGCGGCTGGCCATGGCGTCCAGCACGGTCTTCAGATCGTCGTCCGCCCGCGCCGTCATCGCGTCGCGCGACAGGCATTCCAGCACGGTGGAGGTCGTCTCCGCCCCCGAAGCCAGGCCGCGCACCACGATATCGCGGTCGGTAATCGTCCCGATCAGCTGATCGCCGTCGGCCACGGGCATGAAGCCGAAATTGCCATCCTTCATGCGCACGGCGACCTCGTGCAGCGTGTCGGTCGGCCGTGCGACCTGGACGTCCTTGCTCATCACGTCACGGACTTTCATCGAGAGCTCTCCAGCGGTTGCGATGCTGCCAGAACCCTTGCCGTGGACCGGAGTTCCCGCCGCGCGATCAGGGCCGGGTCTGAGCCGGTAGCCCCTGCGCCGCCCGCACCATCTGAACAAACGCGGCCCGCTCTCCATACGGGTCGTCGCCGCGCGCACCCTGTGCCTGGTCAAGGACGGCGTCCCAGCCGTAGCCGGCGTCCATCCACGGATCGTCGCGCAGCTTCTGGCCGAAGGCGGCGACCGCCAGGGCCCAGCGGGTGCTCTCCGGTGCCGAGCCCGCAGCATTGCCGCTGTTGGACAGCACGCGCTGGATCAGGCGCGAGGTGTCGCCACCGGGCGGCTTGAACCGCACCTGGACGAAGCCGACCTCGCCGTCCGGATCGCCGCCGCCCACGCCGATGGAGCGGTTGGAGGGATACCTGCGCTCTGGAATCTGGCTGGGGCCGCCCACGGGGGTGATCTCGTACAGGGCCGTGACCGACGCCCCCGACCCGACCTCGCCCGCGTCGATGCGGTCGTTGTTGAAGTCTTCCTCGTTCAGCAGCCGGGTCTCATAGCCGATCAGCCGGTATTCGCTGACGCGGGCAGGGTTGAACTCCACCTGAATCTTGACGTCGTCGGCGATGGGAAAGGCCCCCTTGTCGAAGGCCGGGCCAAACAGACGACGCGCCTCGTTCAGGTTGTCGACATAGGCGGCGGTGCCATTGCCGGCCTGGCTGATCGCCTGCATCCGCACGTCCTGATAGTTGCCGCGCCCGAAGCCATAGACCGACAGATAGATGCCGGTCTCCCGCTTGGCGGCGACATAATCCTCCAGCCGCTGGTTGTCGGTCTGGCCCACGTTGAAGTCGCCGTCGGTGAACATCAGGATGCGGTTGACCTTGTCGCGCCCGAAGGCGGCCTCGGCCTGCT